>JBBQMJ010000053.1:0-12441 GCA_038328815.1 Fimbriimonadales bacterium
ACGGCTTGCAGTTCTTGCTGATCATGCAGGGAGTTTCTCGGCTCAGGCGACAGGCCTTTCGCTCGCTGGCCTGCTGGTTATCATCTTGCTGATACGATACATCCCGCGGGTGCCCGGCGCAATTGTCGCGCTGTTCGTGGGGACACTTGTTTGTTTCCTACTGAAATTGCCCGTTGAGACGATCCAGACGCGGTTCGGCGGCATCCCTCAGGGGTTGCCTTCGGTGCACCTTCCCCAATTCAGGCCCGCTCTGATGGGGCCTTTAATGTCTTCCGCGTTAACTGTGGCGATGCTGGGAGCTATCGAGTCCCTCATGTCAGCCGTGGTCGCCGACAGGATGATCAATGACAAGCACAATCCCAATATGGAGTTAGTCGCCCAAGGGCTCGCCAACATCGCCACCCCACTCTTCGGCGGTTTGCCAGCGACCGGGGCCATTGCAAGGACAGCGACAAATATCCGTTCTGGCGCAAAAACTCCCGTTGCGGGGATCGTCCATTCGATCACTCTCCTCATCATCCTGCTGTTCGCGGCCCCTCTTGCCAGTTACATTCCCCTGAGCATTCTTGCGGCGATCCTAATGGTCGTGTCCTACAACATGGGTGAGTGGAAGGAGATTCCGCAGATATTTCGCTTGAGCAAGGCCGATGTCGCCGTCTGGTTCACCACGTTCATGCTCACCGTCTTCGCGGACCTTACAGTCGCAGTTCAAGCAGGCATGATCTTGGCCGCGCTTCTCTACATCACAAGAGTCACAAGTACGACAACGGTACGGCAAGTGGATGAGCGATATCTAGCGGAAGGCCATGAGCACATTCTTCAATTCAAGGACATCCCGCAAGGCGTCGCAATAGTCCGCATCCACGGTCCGTTCCTTTTCGGCTCAACCGACAAGATCGAGCCGATTCAAGACAACATCGAAGACATGCCGCCCGTGATTATCCTGCGGCTCCGGAACATGACGGCCATCGACACAACCGGCATCCAGGCGCTAGAAGAGCTAACCCATCGGGTGACAGACAGCGGCCGCCACATCGTCTTCTGTGGCATGCGTGAACAGCCTCTCCGGTTCATGGAGAAAGCGGGTTTTGTCACGTATGTTGGTCGAGAAAATCTGTGCGAAAACGTAGACCGCGCACTGGCGCGTGCAAGAGAACTGCTCGGCCAAGAAAAGTTGGATCTAGTCTGATCCCTATGGACTGCGCAGACCTCGCCGCGCTTTAGCCCTTGAAAATCCCCTCTCGGCCCTTCGGGCCAACCTCACTCAGGAAACCACGCTCCCATATTCCCAATTCCCCCACCACCAGACTCCCAAACCCCGACAAGCGTAGAATAAGGCAGATGCAGTTCGCCACCATTCCTGAAGCGTTGGAAGACCTCAAGTCGGGCAAGATGATCGTCGTCGTCGACGATCCCGACCGTGAAAACGAGGGCGATTTGATCATGCCAGGTGAAACCTGCACCGCCGAGGCCATGAATTTCATGATCAAATACGGCCGGGGTGTGCCCTTCATCCCCGCCACCGCGGCAAGGCTCGAGGAACTGGCCATCCCCATGATGACCAAACAGAACACGGCGAGACTGGGTACTGCCATGGCTGAAACGGTAGACGCACTAAACGGAGCAACGACCGGCGTCTCGGCTCACGACCGCGCCCTCACCGTCCAGGTTTTCGTCAACGACAACGCCAAACCGACCGACCTCGGCAGACCCGGCCACATCATTCCGCTCAGAGCTGAACCAGGCGGCGTGCTCAAACGTGCGGGACATACGGAGGCAGGAGTCGATTTCTGCGTGCTGGCGGGATTCAAACCAGTAGCCGTCGGATGCGAGATCATCAGTGAAGACGGCACCATGATGCGCCTTGAAGGGCTGGAAGCCTTCGCCAAAGAGCATGGCTTGAAGCTGGTTACCATCGCCGACCTCATTGCCTATCGTCGCAAGACCGAAAAACTCGTCACCAGAGCAGCGGGTCCTATTGACTTCCCAACGAAATACGGCCATTTCACCCTTTATGCCTACGAGACCAGCGTCGAAAATCACCCTTATGTGGCGATTGTGAAAGGTGACGTGTGTTCAGAAGAACCCGTGCTCACGCGAATCCACTCCAGCTGTCTAACCGGAGATTTCATGGGGTCGCTCAGGTGTGACTGCGGCGACCAACTCGAAATGGCGTTAAGGATGATTGAAGCGGAAGGGCGCGGCGTTGTCCTCTACGTAGCGCAAGAAGGCCGCGGAATCGGGCTTGTCAACAAGTTAAAGGCCTACGCCCTGCAGGACCAGGGCCTGGATACGGTGGAAGCCAATCACGCCCTCGGATTCAAAGCCGACCTACGAGACTACGGCTTAGGCGCTCAGGTGCTTGCCGATCTCGGTCTCAGGAAGCTTCGCCTAATGACGAATAACCCGAAGAAGGTCTCCGGCATCCAAGGCTACGGCCTGGAAATCGTTGAACACGTCCCTCTCATCGCGAATGCCGAACAGCACCGCGAAAAGTACCTAGGAACCAAGCGCGACAAAATGGGCCACTGGATGCCAAAGCCTTAACAGGGCCACTTAGAGAATATTAAGCCGGCCAAGGGCTGGCATTGGACCTAGAGTTATTTGAATCTATTGGGTCCAGGTATTTCGTCTTTTATAATTGCGATACGGGAAGTTTGCAAGTCTAGCCGCGCTTGACGGGTATAACCGACCTTGGCGGGTACGCCCGCATCTAGGATCCATTAGGATCCGGCAAGACTAGGAGGTTCAATCTATGAAGAAAGTTTTATCGATCCTGATGGTTCTCGGTGTAATGAGCGTTTTCCTCGCAGGCTGTGGTGCCAAGGAAGATGCGGCTGCAACTCCTGATGCCAAGGGTGCGACCGCAGGCGACAAGGCTCCGGCCGACACCAAAGCTCCGGACGCCAAGTAAGGGCCGTCGGGTATCAACGTTGTGGGCTCGGCTTCGGCCGGGCCCATTTTATTCGCCTCCGGCTGCACCCTTTTCGGTTGGCACACGTACAAACCAAGTAGGGTTTCATGAGACGTACACTTCAGCAGCAAATCGCCGCTAACCGAAGGCAGAGCCTGGTCTTTTCCTTTTTCATGATCGTGCTGCTTGCTGGGCTCGGCACGGTCATCGTGGGCATATATAGCCCGCACAATTGGTATTACGGCACCGGCGGGGCCGCTTTACTTGCCGTAATCTGCGCGCTAGTGGCCAGGTTCCAAGGGCCAGACATCATGCTCGCCATTTCTAGGGCAAGGCCGGCCACCCACGCTGAAGATCAAATTCTCGATAACGTAGCCGAAGAGATGGCCCTCGCTGCGGGAATCCCCAAGCCGAAGGTCTACGTCATCGACGACCCCTCGCCGAACGCCTTCGCTACCGGTATGGACCCTCAGCATGGCGTCGTCGTGTTCACCACAGGCATCTTGCAGAAGCTGGACCGAGATGAACTCCAAGGCGTTATGGCTCACGAGCTTTCGCACGTTCGCAACTACGACATCCGGTTTATGACGATCGTCTCCCTGATCGCCGGCCTTATCCCGCTTCTAGCCGATCTCTTCCGCAACATGATCTGGTTCGGAGGCGGCAGCCGCAGTCGAGATGACGATCGGGATTCAAACAGCGCTGGGATCTTCGCGATCGTCGGCATCGTGCTTTCAATCGTCGCGCCCATCTTCGCCCTGCTCCTCCAGCTAGCCATTAGCCGCAAGCGCGAGCTCCTAGCCGATTCCAGCGCCGCCGAAATGACTCGCTACCCGGAAGGCTTAGCAAGAGCCCTCGTCAAACTGGACAACGATCCCCAGCCTTTGGCATCAGCAAACCGAGCCACGCAAAGCATGTTCATCGTGAACCCGTTCCGGGGCGGTGGGAACTGGTTCAGCACGCATCCATCAACCGCCGAAAGAGTCAAAGCACTCATGGGCAACATGGGTATCGATGCCCTCAACGCGGCAACCGTTGCGCCCGTTATGGCCCAGCCAAAAACGACGCCTCCACCCCTGCCAGGCCAGATCGCGGGATTCCAATCCATAACGCACACGGTAGGCCCCGGTTTTGGTGACATGCCAGACATTCCTGATCAGCACCACAACTGAACAGCGCTGTGATTCCCTAGCGTGACGGCGTGGTACCCTGCCCCCATGCTTTTCGGCGCCCTTTTGCTGCTGACGACCCCGCAGACCGAGCCGACCCCCGGCCATCCGATAGCCTTGCCGTCGCAATTCGTCTCGAACCGGTTCTTTGTCACGCCGGAAGCTGATAGCGGACTTAAACTGCGGTTCTACACTGATTCAGCCGGCGGTCTGTTCCTATCTGCGGCGGCTACCAAAAGCCTGAATCCCCAACTTACTGCGAAAGAACTAGCCAATGGCCGCCAGGTGAAGTTCCCCACCTTCAAGCCAGGGAAATCAATACCAATCCCACTCGGAGTTCTATTCAAGGGTTACATCAGCGTCTTTGCCCTCTCTAAGGCTGACGTTGGCGGCACTGACATCGCCGACGTGGATGGCCTCCTTGGCCAGCAATGGTTTTCCGGCCGAACCTGGACCTTTGACTATCCGAAGAAGAAGCTGTGGTGGCGTGCTCCAGGCGACCTTCCAAAGCACGACCCAATACACGAACAAAAGCTGTTCTTCAAGACTAATCCCAAGGGTGGCCACACAACAGATTTTGCGAGGATCGAAATCGGCATCGATGGCGAGCTGGTCAGCTTCACCCTCGATACTGGCGCCGTAGATGCGCTGCCTGCGGATGCATTGAAGTTTGTCGGAGATAATGGGCCATCCGTCCGGGCAACAAGCTTTTTGGGACAAGGCATGTTCGACAAACTCCATGTCAAACACCCTGACTGGCGAGTGTATAGCCATCCAACAAGCACCGGTTCAAAGCTCCTGGAGGTTCCCAAAGTTACGATTGGAGGCTACGAAGTTGGACCTGTATGGTTTTCCATTCAACCGGATCAAGCCTTTCATGAATACATGGCCCAATGGACTGATAAACCAACAGAAGGGTCCATCGGCGGCTCGGCATTCCGATACTTCAAAATGACGGTCGATTGGCCCGGCGCAGTAGCTGTATTCGAAAAGCGCTAGCTCCTAGTTGCCTTTATATCCCTGCCAAACGTATTCAAGCGCCTGCGGCAATGTTTGCCGCACCACACGCCCATCTACATGCGCCGCCTCCTTGGCGAACACGTACTGGTAGTGATAGCCCTTCTCCTTAAGCACGGACGCCATGCGGTTATTGGCAAGCACCCAGTTGTGGTAGCTCGATTCCGGCCGCTGGTTGCCAAGGTCATTCTCTCCCACTTCCATCCAGATCCGGATTGGCATGCGCTTAGATGCCGAGATCATGTGCTCATGATATTCCCAGGCGCCATGCGGCGTCGCGGGGTCGTAGGGCCACTGCTGGTTGACAAAAGTGCCCGAATACAGAAGAACACGATGATACAGGTTTGGCCGGAACCAAGCCATTGTAAAAGCGCACGCCGCGCCGGAACTGCCGCCCATGGCCATTCGGGCATTGGGATCCTTCGTGAAGGTGACGTTGTACTGCCTGGTCACTTCGGGCAACACTTCTTCTTCAATGAAATCCGCATAGCGAGCAGAAAGGGTGTCGTATTCCAGCCCCCGTTCACTCCCAAGCGAGTCACTACCGCCTGAGTTAATCAGGACAGCGACAATCGGTGGAAGCCGATGTTCGGCAATCATGTTGTCCAGAATCGTCGGCAGCGTGCCACTCCCCATGCTATCTTGCGAAACGATGAGCGGTGCGGCTGCGCCCGGCACATATTCGGCGGGCACATAAACAGTGACCTCCCGATGATAAGGCACGATCTTTAGAGGAACTGTCTTGTCGATGCCGGGATACATGCGGCTCGTTGTCGAATCCATGGTGAAGTGAAACACAGTCCCCTTGGGAACGCCGTCTCGCACACTTAACTCTGGAGCATCGGCGAAGGGCGGCTGAATAAGATAGTCGCCGTCCTCCGCTTTGGCCGAATACGGTTTGAAACGCGAGAAGTCAGTGGTTTGGCTGTTTGAAGGCACGAGAGCCCCCAAGAGAACGGCGGAGCAGATCAACGGAATCATCAATCAATTGTGACAACTCGGCCATATCGGTTGTCTAGAAACGCCACAAGCCTCTTTGTGACAGGTATTAATGCTTGTTTTGTACAAGTAATAAGGCTGTAATGCAGGCGAAAACCCTAAAGAGGTCGTCAAATTGCACTAGCATGAATCAACCTTGCGGCTTTGCGGAAGGGGATGCAATTAAAATGTTTAATCGAAATTTACTTATTGTTTGTGGGCTGGTCGGCCTTTCTGCCAGTTCCTTTGCTTCTGCCCCGGTCCACATGGGCCAAATTACTTTGAACTCCCTGGGCTACACCAGCAACTCAGGCTCGTTCATGTGGAATGTCGTCGCTTCGAACACTTCGTTGTTCAACGTGAACACAACCACCTATACCTACTGCATGAGCGAGAACAACTTGTTCTCCCCATCCGAGTCTCAGACCTTTCAGGTGTGGGGTATCGCCGGCGCTTCAGCTGCCGATATCACCGCCAGCAACATCCTGAGCAACAACCAGATGGCCGGATTGACGTCCACCTCTTTCCTTGAGGCCGCAGCCCAGGCTCAGAGCTATGGCGTTCTGAACGGCATCACCCCGACAGACAACAACCATAACAACGCGATTCACTTCACTGAGTCCAATGGCGACACCAGCTTCGACAGCATGGACTACAGCAACTTCTACTACCTGCAAGAAGACAATCCCCGCGACCACAACTACGGTGGCCAGCCTCAGGGCTTCGTCGCTCCTGCAGTTCCAGAGCCTGCGACCATCGCAGTTCTAGGCATGGGCGTAGTTTCAATGCTTCGCCGGCGCAAGAAAGCCTGAACCAGGTTTCGCGAGGATAAATAGAAAGGGGCTAGCCGTAGCTAGCCCCTTTTCCTTTGTTTATATGTCATTCCGAGGGAAGCAGAGGCGACGAGGAATCTTGCTGTCAGAGCTAATTGCCATCGGGACGGCACACAGAGTTTGCAACGGCCTGAATCTACCATTGCCGAAGCTCCTTCGGTAAGCTACGGCCCTCGACCATGTACGCTAGAACGCAATCCAAGCCGCCGGTTCTTACAGCGCTCCTTTGCATCTGGTGCGTCATGGTTTTCGCGGCAATCAACTTGGACCGCTCGGGAGACTGGGAGAGCCTAGCTAAGTGGGGCTATTTCCCCGAAGCCGACCTCTACCGAGGCCACTTCTGGGGACTCGTTACTTCAGCCTTCGTCCACATTGAGCCCCTGCACCTAATCTTTAACCTGTATTGGGTTTGGATTCTTGGCGGTGCTTTTGAGCGGACGCTGGGACCCTTGGCGCTCGCAGCGTTCGTCGTGTTTAGCGCATTTATCAGCTCCGGCCTGCAACTCGGATCTGAAGGGGCCGGGATCGGCCTTTCCGGAGTCGGATACGCCTTGTTTGGCTTTGCCTACGTCACACGTACCCGCTATCCCGAACTCGCGCGAGTCTGCAACGACCAGACCGCCCGCATGTTCATCCTCTGGTTCTTCATCTGCATAATCGCCACCTACGCCAAGATCATGCACATTGCGAACGTCGCCCACTTTACAGGGTTCCTTGTAGGCGCCGCGTTCGGTGGAACCTTGGTCTGGCCAAAGCGCAGCCTGGCGCTCAACGCCGCACTCCTCCTTATGGCCGTCGGAGCAGTCGTGCCGCTCTATTACAATCCGCTCTCAGCAGATTGGGTCGATGAAAAGGCCTACCAGGCGCTCACCAAGAAGGATTACGTCAACGCTGAGAACTACCTGCTCCGCAGCCTATCGATGAAAGGCGACCCCTCATGGGCTTGGGAGAATCTGGCGAACGTTTATAGCATTCAGAATCGGCCAGCCGACTACAAAATGGCCATGAAGGAATTGAAAGACACCGACAGCGAAGCCTACGACAGACTTGTCAAAGAGCACGGGCCCCCGAAGTAGGCTAAAATCCTACTGATGAATACTTTCATTCGCGCCACTGAGCGCAAGGGGGATGCGGCCTGACGCCCATCCGATTCTCGTTCGCCCGCTAAGGGGCGATCTCACTCCTTCCTTAATCCAAAGCCTTGCCGAGCGCAGGGCGCGCGACGAACTCAAGCTATTCGCCGCCGAGGGCCTCCGATTCTCCATGGCCGCAAAAGCGGCCCAGGTTCCGTTCTGCGGCCTTGCCATTTGCAAGCCATTGCTGTCGCCCGCGCCGCGGATATTCGTCCGAGAAGCCACTCAAGCTCGGGTTCCTCTATTAGCCATTGAGCGCGAACCCTTCCTCGCAATCTCGCAGATGAAGGAAAGCTCAGGGCTCATCGGCGTCTTTCCGTCCTGGCAAGATCCCCTGCCGACGAGCATCCGCAAGAACGACTGCTGGCTCGGCATCGAATCGATCCGCACGCCAGGGAACCTGGGCACCATCCTGCGTTGCGGCGAAGCCGTCGGCGCCACCGGCCTCCTAATCTTCGGCCCCCACAACGCCGGCCCCGACCCCTTCGATCCCGGCGTCGTCCGCGCAAGCATGGGCTCCATCTTCGGCTACCGCATCATCCGAACACACCACGCCGAGTTCAGAAAGTGGCCGCGTCGGTCTGAGCTTCGAGTTTTTGGAGCAACGCCGACGAACGCGGTCGATTACCGAGCGGTTACTTATCGGCGACCAGTTGTGCTGATGCTGGGCGACGAGCGGTCCGGCCTCTCCGAAGCCCAAATCGCCACCTGTGACAACTTCATCCGCATCCCAATGAAAGGCTGCCTAGATTCCCTAAACGTCGCCATGGCGACGGCAGTGTGGCTGTACGAGGTCCACAACCAAAGACATCCAATAGCAAGTCGCAGGCGGAGTTCGTGATGAGCCTGTGCACAAGGGCGTACTATTGGGCAATGAGATGCCAAGAGTGGCTTCAGGTTCCCACAACGCCTTACTGCCAGTTTATGGCCTTGTGAGAACGCCTAACAGATCAATACCCGGTTGTAGCTTTTAGACCAGACCATGGTGCCGATATTGTGGAGCATCGGGTATGGTCGCTCCGCGACTGTGGCTTCAGGTGAGTCGACGCCAGAGGTTTGCGTCTGGCTTAGTGAGAATGCTTCCTACTTCCCCAATAATCAAGACAAAACATAGGAGAACTGCTGGTTTATGCTTGATAATAGAGGCAAGGGAGAAAAAAATGACAAGCTCTATCGCAAGAGAATTCGCTGAGAACGAAGCTAAGGTCATTCAGCATTTGCGCAACGTCAACCAGAATCTGCGGAACTTGCCGAATCAAGACACGTTTATTCAGAATCTCATTGAAGCGAACGACAAAGAACTATCGAAGCACGTTCAAACTGCTGCCTTGCTTGCTTGCGTTGCTCTTTTGGAAAATTAAACCCAACCCTGAGGGAATATTGGCTTAAACCAGGAAGGCCAACCTATATTCCACGACATATTTTGGCGGTTTTCAGCATATAACCAAAGCGGGACCGGTAGCGATTCGCATTACGTCATCCTTGCAGATATGAGGTGGATATGATTCCACTCACCCCTATCGCCAGTCATATTATAAGGGTAGGGAAATAGGTTCACGCTACGAGACCATTGCGACGTCAGAGGCGACGGAGCACTTACACTAGGCTCGATTCGAGCAGGACCAAGATCAGGGTCTGCGCTGCTGAGTTGCACCGGGCCTGTAACCGTATCACCGAGACATGACATGCAACGAATACTTTTCCTGACAAATATCGATCATGGCGCTGAAGAGACCATGACCAAGCTGATGAACGATAACGGCTATGATGTGCGCATCAGACGGAAGGCTGAAGACCTAGCTGGTGGGGCAGACCTTGAAGGTGTTTCTCTCGTCATCATTAGCCAAGAGATTCCGCTTGACTACTTGGACACCTGCCGAATCATTCGCACCCACAGCAACGTGCCAATAATCGTTTTGACGGACCACACAGACTCAGTGGACATGGTTGTGGCACTGGAGATGGGGGCTGACGATTTCGTTTCGGTTCCTTATGAGAGGATTGAGCTTGTGGCGAGAATCCGTTCGCTTCTTCGGCGAGTCGTCCTGGGTGACGACGGGACTCATTTGGACAGGTCCAAGTCGACTTCCGAGCAAATTGTGATTGGTCCATTGAAGATTGACTGCCATTTTCAAGATGCGTTCGTTATTGATAAGCCCGTTGGACTCACCAATCTCGAATTCAAGCTGTTGTATTTCTTCGTGATCCACCAGGAGCAACTCCTCACGAAAGAGGAGATATTTACCAGTATTTGGGGCTATGACATTGCCACAAACTCCCACAGCCTTGCTACTTACATCCATAGCTTGAAGAAGAAGCTCCGTTCACATGGTGTGTGGCTGCCCCTTGAAAGCTTCCCACACGTTGGCTACAAGCTAGGGCCTGCCACGATCATCAACTTATTCTCAGCTGAAGAAAAGGAAGACGCCGGATAGTCGATTGCCAGATCGCTCTTCCATCTGACGCGGTTCCCACAAAGGTGTTATCGTCTATCTGTGGATGAGCTGCCGTGATTTGATCACACGCTACCGCCCAAAGTCCATACTCAGCTCCAAGTCAAACCCTCGCGCCTTGTACCAACCCGTCTGCTGCAACGGGTCCAGGTTCGTCAAGTGCCGAACCTTGTAGCTCCCCACCAGCGCGATGTTCTTATACAGCTGATAAGAATAAAACATCCCCATCATCCCGTCATCCTGCGGCAAGTACCCCGTCGTGTGCCCAGACTGAAACTGGAAGCTCAACGACTGATTAGAACACAGCCGCCGAGTAATCCCGCCGTCAAATGCAAAGCGGTCCTGCGCGTACTGCGTGCCGCTGGAAAGCAAGGTGCTCGCACCCAACCGGTAGCTCCAGCGCTTAATCGGAGAGCCGCTCATGTACATGTCGAAAGTCGTCGCCCCAGACTGATTATCAGTGCCGTAATAGCTAGTGTGCGTCCGATCCAGCGACAGGTTCATCAAATGAGTCCCGCCAAGGTCCAACTGCACGCCGCCGCCATAGCTCAGAGTCTTCGTATTGGAACTAACATCGCCCTGCGTCTCCGAGTCAATAAAATGGGTCTCAATGTTGGATCGCTTCGATGTTCGTAAAGTCGAAAAGAGCTGCAGAGCCTTCAGGTTCGTAGCCCCGTTTCCATAAGGCGTCCCGCCAGGGGAGCCCGAAAACCCGTTGCCGCCGTACCCATATCCCAAGCCGTTCTGAAACTGCGAAAGGGCCGCCAAATCGCCTGATCGGCTAAGAGCGTAAGAAGCATCCAGGGTCAGAGCCCCCGCCGGGTGGTACGAAGCGGCGAACGACATGTCAGTGCCGTTACCACTCTCGCCGTTCGCCCGAATCGCGCTAAAACTCGTCCGCCCAGAAAGGGTCAATGAGTGCCCCGCATCGTAGTCAGACCGTAAATTAATAGAATTCGAAGACACGGTCCCAAAAGACGTCCCCGTGGTCGTAACAATCGGCCCGAACCCATTAAGCCGCTGCAGCCCCATGCTCAACGCAAGCTTGCCAACGTGCCGCGTGTTCGAAAGGGAAGTCGTATCAACCCGAGTCTCGCCCCCCGAACCACCGCTGCTCGAACGACTCTCCTCCAACGACCAAGACCCAGCTTTCTGGTCAAGATTCGCAAACGCGTGAGAGTAAGTCACGCGCCCGGTGGTGAAAATAGGGTTGCCCTTCGCATCCGTAGTCGATGTCGAGACCAGGCTGTTTTCGGTCGAGGCGCCGTACTTGAAATGGCCCTTGGTGGCATCTAACGCAAAACTGGTCGCCTTCTCGTTCCGGTTAAAGCCCCTTGTCTCAATGCTCACAAAGCCAGAAGGTACGTCGCGCACCGAAGCTCTGAACTTAAAGGTCTTGAAGTTCAAATTCGCATCAATGCCGCGAGCCGTGCCACTAAGCGGCGTCAGCGCGTCTTCCAGCTTGCCGGTCGCCTGGCTGAAATTGATGCTTCCCGACCGCCCCTTCAATCCGATTGGAATCGTATAGTCGTAGCCAAACACTTTGCGGTCGCCGTTCACTGCCTGCGTCGGCTGCGGAGTGTATGTAACGTCGATATTGCTAGTCGCTGGCATGAAGCGCAGGAAGTAGAAGATGCTGGGATTACCGGTGTCGAATATGTAATCCACGCCCTGCGTCTGCAGGATCCCATCTACCTTGATGATGATGGGATAGCCGGTCAAAGGCGCGAACTGAAGGAAGTAAGGCGTTGAAGGCGCCCCGAAGCCTTGGAACAGGTCGGTATGAGTCGTCAGCGACCTGTTACCACCAACCAACTGCTCCATCGAAGTGAGCCCAAGCTTCCCATATCGCCCGAAATCATACGTTCCGCCAACACCTTGGATGGTGCCTGTATTGCTGTTGTAGGCGTACGTCTCGTAAGAAGCGACGATCGTGCTTGTTTG
>JBBQMJ010000054.1:0-12377 GCA_038328815.1 Fimbriimonadales bacterium
ACAAGGATCCATTCATTCTTAAGAAGTTGCTTAGTAAGGACAGCATGTTCTTTGACGTTTGGCAGATTGAGGGTGTGCAGCGCGTCATCAAGCTTCTTAAGGCTGAGAGAACAAAGATAGCCAAAACGATATTCGCAGACGTCCGCAAAGCTCAGGAAACCTTGGTGGCCGCTGGCATCCCATTTTTGAAGCAGGAAGTTCATGAGTCCGGGGCATACATTGTCCAGGACATGATCGCCAAGAGCTTTGACAAAGGAAGTGAGTTCTTCATCGTCAGCGATTTCACCAAGCAAGTTGAAGAACTTGCCGATGGGACGAAGGGCTTGAAGCGCCTCGACCGCGAGGCCCAGGAAGCGGTGATGGAGTTGGTTGACCGGATGAAGAAATCGAATATCGTTTTCGAGGATTTCAAGTTCGACAACATTTACATTAAGCGCGTTGGCGGCAAGCTTCAGGCAGGCGTACTCGATGTCGACCGCATCGCCTTCTGGGGTGACCTAACGGAGACTATGGACGAGCTCACCAGCATCTACGAATTGCAGCCAGGCGTCAACGAGGAGATTCCGGGGCTTGTGAAAGGAAGCTACGGCCGCATATTGGGCAATCCGCAAGAACGGTTCGTCCACACAGTCGATGAATATTGGGAACTCATGTTCCAGCGCCAAAAGATGGTCAGTTTCACCGAAGAGGGCGCTTGGGCGAACGGGAAGTTGGACGCGGACTTAGTCGAAAAGGTCCTCCCCGATTTCGGCAAACGTGGGGCGCTTGACCTTAGCGACCGCCTACCGATGGTTCCAGCTCCGCCGAAGAAGACGCCTTTGCTACTCTTGCTGTGGCCCGTTGCAGCTTAAGCCCTGTGAATTTGCATGTGCGTTATAATTCCCTGAACGGCTGCGGTTTGTAGCCGAGGAGGGCACGATGGTTACTATTCAAATTTCCAAGGGAGCTTTGGTGGCTTCTTTGCTTGCGGTTAGCATTTCGGTCTATACAATTTCCTTTTCACAGGGCAAAGTCGTCATCCAGCGTTCGCAGCAAGTGGTTGCTGCAAAGAACACTAACGTGGCCGACACGATCAAACAGCTCAATGACCCCATGTTCATCATGAAGGGTCGCATTGACGCCCTTGAATCAAATGTCATGACCTTGACCAGGAACCTTAAGAAGACTCAGGATGACCTGCGAGCCTCTCAGGGCCTGATCACAGAGCTGCAGCTCGTTAACAGACCACCCAAGGGCTATACGACGATGTTCATCACGAAGGCCAACTTTGGCAACGTAGACAACAACTCGCTCATGAAATTCTTCGTCCGCTACTGAGAGCGGTTTTAGTCTTTCGGGTTCGCTTGACCCCCCAGTAATCGGTCAGAATCGAGGAATGGGAAATTCACTCCTCGCGCCCGCCCTCGTCGACTACATCAATAAAACCTGGCCAAGAGAGTCGAAGATTCTCGACGATCTGCGAATCGAGACCTTGAAGATGCCGGACGCGATGATGCAGATTTCGGCCGACGAGGGCGCATTCCTTTCGCTTCTCGTGAAGCTGGTCAAGCCGATGAAGGCGATTGAAGTCGGCGTCTTCACCGGCTATTCGTCGCTGGTCACGGCACTGGCGCTACCGGCTGGCGGGCGTTTAATTGCCTGCGACGTGAGCGCGGAATACACCTCAGTCGCTGAGCGATATTGGTCGAGGGCCGGCGTTGCAGATCGCATTGAACTTCGTCTGGCGCCAGCCGCAGAGACCCTTCAGATGCTTATTGACAGCGGAGCTAGTGGCACGTTCGACTTCATGTTCGTCGACGCCGACAAGCCTGGCTATCCTACTTACTATGAGCTCGGCTTGAAGCTGCTTAGGGTCGGGGCGGTAATTGCGGTAGATAACGTGTTGTGGTCGGGCAAGGTGGCTGATCCAACAGTTACCGATGAGCCGACAGAAGTGCTGCGCAAGTTCAATGAGGCGTTGCACGAGGACGAGCGGATCGATCTGGCGCTAGCGCCAGTAGGTGACGGGTTGACTTTGGCATTGAAGCGCTAACCTTAGAGTTCGCTAGTTTCAACCCATTTGCGGTTGCCTCGTCCTCATCCGCTGTACAGTATGGGGGTGAAGACTCCGGTTGTTCTGTGCCTCCTCACCTTGGCCTGCTGCTTCGCGGCGGCCCAATCTTTACCGTCCCCAGCCGTGACGGTAAAAAACAGACTAGATCTTCCCCAGACGCCGCATCCGGAAGCTGAACCCCCGATCATTCCCGACCAACCTGACGACGATCCTGGAGCGGACCACCGTTGGGCATGGGATGACGGCGCCCAGAAATGGGACTCGGTCCAGAACTCTTACGCGAGCACATCGACTTCAATTCTCGCTGAAATAAAGGAATCCAGGATGAAAGTCCACGCCCTGGTCGATGGAAAGTCGCTAACTTTAATCGTGGACTCAGGTTGCTCGAACACGTTCATCCTTCCCGAGTCGCTCCCAGCGTCAGCTATCGAAACGACCACGGGGAGCAAGGATGAGGACGGTTCGATCTCTCGTACTGTCTGGGTGAAGCGACTGGAGTGCGTTGGCCAACTTTGGTTCAACCTGCCGGTTAACGCTACACCCATCAAGAACGTTCGCAAAATTCTTTTTGAAGAGCACGCAGACGGACTATTGGGCGCAGATGTCCTCCAGCACATGACGGTGTACGTGGACTCCGAACGAAACATTGCAGAAATTCGGACATACAACTCAGCCTCTGGAATTGATGACTTTCTGGGCAAATCCTCCACTTCGCCGCTAAGCGAGATACCGATGACTCTCGATCTGGATACTAACGTGTTCTATATCGACATGTTTGAAGGTGACCGTTCGAAAAAATGCCTCGTCGACACCGGCGCAGCGACCATTCTGCTTGACCACGTGCCCGTTGGCGCTAAGCCCTACGCAGAGAACATGGACTTGATGGACCCGGGGCACGACTTTAAGGGCACCCTGTATGGCCTTCCCCAGCCGCTAAAGTTTGGGGCCATTGAGCTCACCAATCCCTATGTCGTTGCCAGTCAAGGCGAGGGGCAAATTCTTGGGCTTCTCGCTCTCAGCCAGTTAGGTAGGGTCGTTCTCGATTTCCCAAACCGCAAGATCGTTACGCTTGCGCGAACTGGGGGGATCGATGGAGCCAATCTGTTCCTTTTCTTCATAGGCATGACCGTTGTCGACGGCCACCTGTGCGCCCAACTTAACGGCACCCTTGCAGCAAATGGTCTCGTGCCGAGTGATCTGATTGTCACTTCCGAGGGCAAGATTCCGCCGGCGCACACGAAGGTAGTGACGCAAACGACGCCAGACGCTCCAACCATTTATTACTACAAACGCCTCGGTCGAACCAGAAGCGTTAAGTTCAATGACGAGCTCAATGAAACTTCCGGCGATGGCAAAGATCATGGCCCTTGCGTATCATTCCTTGTTCGAAAAGACGGAAGCTTTTTAAGGCTGTTCGACGATGGCGCGGTTCAATTCTTCAATCCTGATAACCGTTATGATTTCGAGATTTTTCCTGTAAAGGGCAATAGCGCACTAGGGGAAGATCGACAGCCCCGGAACAAATCACCAAAGAACAGATGGTGGAGGCAATACGGCTATACGTTCGTCGAAGGGCCGAAAGGGTTGGAACAAGTCATCAAGCCTGGCGGAGACTTGGGCACGGTGGTGACCTACAAAGAAGACCCTCGCGCCTGGATAACAAAGTAGCAGGCAGGTTATTGCTTCACAAAGCTGACGCCCTGAATAGTCATTCTCTTCCCATCGTCTGACAGCTGCGCTGTCTCAGGCTTCTGGGCGTTTGCGGGAATGTCCATCCCGGCAATCTTCAGCGCCTTTACCGAGACTTCTTTGTCTTTGAGTTCCCAGGTGCCTGATATCGCGGCAGATTCGGACGAAGTCATCTTCACCTCGAACGTCTTGTCCGCCTTGAATGTCATCGAGGAAGGAACGTCTGGCGAGTTTGGTGGTGCTTGCGGAATCCACGTCCCCACCAGAAGATCCTTTCCACACCCGCAGAGCGCAATGACCAAGAGCAAAGCGAGGGGCAGGACGAACTTCTTCATGGTGGCAGTATAAGCCACGAGTGTGCAGTTGTGGAACTTTGTGCTCATCGCGCCAAGTGCTACCCTTAGTCATCGTCGAATCATCCGGCCAACCGAAACCGATGCTAAACCCAGGTATCCCTGCCCTCGTTCTTGCACCGATGGATGGCATCACGGATGCACCCATGCGGGCACTGCAAGGTGCCCTGGGTGGGTTCAGCTATGCAGTTACTGAGTTTCTCAGGGTAAGTGTTTCCCCCTTACCAGCCAGTGTCTTCAGACGAGCTGCGCCCGAGCTTTGCCATGGCGGGCTAACGCCAACCGGCCTTCCGGTTCAGGTTCAAATTCTGGGTGGTGATCCCGGGCGGATGGCCGTTTCTGCATTGGCCGCAGTCAAGGCTGGGGCAAAGGCGATCGATATCAACTTCGGCTGTCCAGCGCCTACCGTAAATCGCCACGACGGTGGCGCTTCTCTGCTACGCGAGCCTTGTCGCATCCGGGAAATCGTGTCAGAAGTTCGCTCTGCAGTCCCACTTGAGGTTCCGGTTTCCGCGAAGCTCCGACTTGGCTGGGACTCTATCGACGCCATCCATGAGAACGCCGCAATGGCAGCTGAGGGTGGCGCGTCTTGGCTTACAATTCACGCTAGAACAAAATCACAAGGCTACGCCCCGCCTGTCTATTGGAAGCCAATTGGACAGGTGCGGAGCCGTCTTGGCATACCCGTGATTGCCAACGGCGACATCTGGTCGATGGACGACTTTCGAAAGTGTCGCGACGAGACGGGCTGCATCCACTTCATGATCGGCCGAAGCGCTTTGGCTTGCCCCTCATTGCCGTGTCAGATTGCATGCAAACTTGGCGTTGGGGAGCCAGGGAGGACTCCTGAGTGGGGGCCGCTACTGCGCGGCTTGGTGGAGTGGTCGGAATACTACGGACAGGGATCCCCTAAGTACACCGTACGGCGGTTGAAGCAGTGGCTAAGTCTGGCGGCCAAGTTTGGCGACTTCCCCTACTTCGATTCAATCAAGAAGGCGGAGACGACAGAAGAACTGTTTGAGCTGCTTCAACATGCCCAGCTCCACTTTGAGCGCGCCGCCGGGGCGTCGCACTCAAAATAGCTAACTAATCGCTTTCTGGAATGACTTCAGGGCCAGCGATACCATTACGACGAACAGGCATGAAGCCATTAGGAAGCCTTGCCAGATGGCGGGACTGCTCCAATCGTAAAGGACCAGAGCCCGAACACCCTCGATGATGTAGGTCACTGGATTGTAGGTGGCGATGGTGGCGAAAGTCGGCGGAAGTAGTTGCTTCGGCGCCTGAGACGTGGTCAGGTACAGGAAGGGGAAGACGATGACAAACATCGACTGGACCAGCCTGGCGTTTTTGGTTCGAAGAGCGGCGATAATGCCGACACAACTCCAAGCCATCGCGAAGATCACCATGAGGCCAAAAATGGCCAGTATGCCAAGAACACCAGTGTTGAAATGAACACCGTCGGCCAGTAAGAGCACAAGCACAATCGCGCCCTGAAGCACAGCTTGGACCGCGACCTCTGTCAGCTTGCTTAGCAGAATCGTGATCTTACTAATCGGCAAGATGATGAGTTTCTTGAAGTAGCCGTTGGCGATGTCCTGGACAAGCTCAATCCCGGCATTTCCCGCCGAGAAGAAGATGGCTGTAAAGAGCGCTACAGGGGCGATGAAATCTTTGTAGGAAACGTTCGGAAAGCCAGGCACTTTAGCGAAAGCAGAGAGCGACACCGAATTCACGAAGAAGAAGAAAATCGGGATGAACATCGAGGGGATGAGGGCCAAAAGCGGGCGCCAAATCTGCTTGGTATTTCGAATGGAAAGGTAGTACCAGTCCGAAAAGAAGGTGCCCATCGTTAGTTTCGCCTCGCATAAGGATCGGCAGCGTTCAGGTTGACTTCTTCGTCGCCAAGGTTACTGCCCGTTGTCTTGAGGAAGACCTCCTCAAGCGTCTTGGCCTCGTGCTTTGCTAGGAGTTCCTGCACGGTGCCCTCGGTGACTATCTTGCCCCTGTCCATAATCGCCAGGCGGTCGCATAGAGTTTCCGCTTCTTCCATGAAGTGCGTGGTTAGGAAGATGGTCATTCCAGCCTGATTCAGCTCCTTCAAGTGGCCCCATATGAGTTGGCGAGCGTGGGGGTCCAGGCCCTGGGTTGGTTCGTCAAGGAACAGGATCCTTGGCTCGTGAATTAGGGAAAGCGCTAAGTCGAAGCGACGCCTCATTCCGCCTGAGTAGGTCGCCGTATAGCGGTCCGCCACCTTCTCAAGTTCCACGAGCTTGAGAAGCTTTGCGATCTGCTCATCAATCCTCTGCTTGGGTAGGTGGTAAAGGCGGCCGTGAAGTTGAAGCATCTCACGCGCGCTCGCCGTCTCGTCGAGGCCGACTTCTTGCATGGCGAACCCGATGCGCTTGTAAATCTCCTGCGGATTCTTGTCAAGGTCGATGCCATCAATGTGGATGGAGCCTGAGGTCTTCTTGACGAGGTTGACGAGCATGTTCATCGTCGTCGTCTTCCCCGCTCCGTTCGGCCCCAAGAAGCCGAAGAATTCAGCTTCTTTGACGTTAAAAGTCACGCCTTGAACCGCCCTGACGTCGCCTGGGTAGGTCTTGACGAGATCCTTTACTTCGATGATTGTGTTGCCGGTGGTCATATTGCGCTTTCTGAGAATACGGGGTTGATGGTGGAAGAGTTTGAAGGATGGTATCAGATTGCGTACCCGTAGCGAGCGCTAATAAAGCCGGATTAGGATGTGAGCCCGAAGTTTTGAATTGGATTGAAGCTTCGGGCTTGTCGGGGTTTTGATAGTTTTGATAGGGGCTTTGAAGGCTCGTCGATGAGTGGAGCCAACTAAGCGGAATGCGGAGTGGGACCAGAAGGTGTTTGAGACTCTTAGGGCTGGCAACACGCTGGAAGTGGCGGCGGCCGATGCCGGTTATAGCAAAACAGCGCTTTATCGCCACCTTTATGAATATCCAATGTTTTGCAATAAGTCAGTGCTGCTGAAAACCGAGGCTGAAGCGGCGGCGCTTGCCTTGGTAATGAAAGCGGCGGCCCAATGGAACTTGAAGAGCGGGGAGGCCAACTGCTAACGGAAAGCAAATGCCATCATCTTCGTTATCGGCTTTGCGCCGTACTCCCTCTGGTTGAGCGGCTGGTCCCGAAATGCCGAGTTTCAGGCGGACGCGTTGGCTCTGCAAATTGTCGGAATTCCTGACGCAGCCGCGACTGCCTTACGCAAGGTGACCTTGGGCCCCGCACTTCCTGGCGTGCATGAAGTGGACATGAGCACCCACCCGAACGTCGCCTCTAGAATCGAAGCCCTGTTAAAATTGAGCAGCCAAGCCTGCTAGATAATTGGCCCGATTCTCTAGTTGAAATGCCTTCGTTAAGAAATTGAACAAGTTCCAGCCAACCCTGGTCAATTTCCTTAATTGTGCGAAACGGACCTGTAACATTCACTGGGGCCACTTCGTACAAATGATGAATTGGGTGCCAAGCACCTGATTGTCTTTTGCCGGAAATCTAATCCGGTTGCTTTGCTAAGAGGAGTAAACATGAACTTCCATGCGATCTCGAGAGGGCTTCGTGCCATCTCGACAACACTCGTCGTAGGTTTTGCCCTAAACCTAACAACCTCCGCGCATGCCCAATACTATCGGCAGCACAACTTGGTATCGGACGGCTTCGTGCCCGCTGATACAACGGATCCAAACTTGGTTAACCCGTGGGGACTTGCAGCCTCCGGAAGCGGCCCTTTTTGGATTGCAGACAACGGTACGGGCCTAAGCACGGTGTACAACACAACGGGAGGCATTGTCCCACTGGTCGTTACGATTCCGCCGGCCGGTAGCGGCGTTCCGGACGGCATCGTCTTTAACGGAACAACCGACTTCAAGATTGCTGGCGTTAAGGCTAGTTTCATCTTTTCAGGTGAGGATGGGACGATCTCTGGTTGGAATGGCGGCACAAACGCCGCGACAACTGCAACCGTTGCAGGTGCTGTTTTTAAGGGTCTTGCCCTTGGAAATAATGGCGGGGCCAACCAGTTGTATGCCGCTGACTTCGCGCATAACTCGGTTGATGTGTTCGATTCGTCGTTCGCCGCCGGAGGCGCCTTTGCCGACGCATCGGTGGACGCGGGTTTTTCTCCATTCAATGTGGCCAACATTGGCGGCAAGCTCTATGTGAGCTTTGCGAAAAAGAAGGACGGCACCGTTGATGATGAAGCAGGGCCGGGAAACGGCTACATCGATGTGTTCAACATGGATGGAACGCTCGACCATCGACTTGTGTCGCATGGCGCGCTGAACTCCCCTTGGGGAATGGTCAAGGCGCCAAGCTCGGGCTTTGGGCTCTTCAACAACGCTCTCCTTGTCGGTAACTTCGGCGATGGCACCATCAATGCCTTCGATTCGGGATCCGGGAACTTCCTGGGAACATTGAAGGACAACAATGGGAACCCAATCGTCATTGATGGCCTCTGGGGTCTGATGTTTGGCAACGGCGGAAGCGGCGGCGATAAGAGCAAACTGTACTTTACCGCTGGGCTGAACGGTGAAAGTGACGGCCTTTTCGGCAGTCTTCAGGCAGTTCCTGAGCCGAGCGTCGTTGTGATGCTTACGGCAGGATTGCTGCCGCTCCTGCGTCGGCGCAGAAAGTAAGCTGGCTTCAAGGAAGGCGGAAACGCCTTCCTTGTGCTTATCACGGAGGCGGGGGTTTTGCTTTGTCAACCGCCTCGCCGCCTTAGCTGTCTCGCCCTCTCCCAGCGAGGGATGCATAATTGTGGGATGTGTTTGATCCGTCGGAGGGCTACGATCATAGCACTCGCTATTAAGTTGCTCTTCTTCCTGGCGATTAGCGCTCAAGCAGAGCCGCCTGCCAAATGGACCGCCAAAGCCAAGAGCGCCATGGCGGGCAAGGTACGTGGCGAGTTCCTTCGTTGCTGGATGAATTACAAGCGTTATGCCTGGGGGCATGATGAGCTCCAGCCGATCAGTAAGCGGCCACACGATTGGTATGGCGTGTCGCTTTACATGACTCCCGTTGATGCTCTTGACACCATGCGTCTTATGGGCTTAACAAAGGAAGCCGATGAGGCGCAGGAGCTGATTTGCAGCAAGCTTTCGTTCGATCAAGACATCGACGTCAAAGCCTTCGAGATCGGTATTCGCCTGCTTGGCAGCCTTCTGAGCAACTATCAGATCTCAGGCGACAAACGACTGCTGGCCTTGGCGGATGACCTGGGACGCCGGATGCTGCCCATCTTCAACTCTCCGACAGGAATGCCCTACGTTAGCATCAACCTCAAGACTGGTAAGGCAAGTGGCATAGACACCAACCCGGCGGAGGTCGGAACTTACCTGCTGGAATTCGGAACGCTCAGCAAGTTAACGGGAAAGCCGATCTACTTTATTAGGGCCAAGCGCGCGGTAACGGAGCTTTTCAAACGACAATCCATCATCGGATTGGTCGGTAGCGAGATCAACGTGGAGACCGGAAAGTGGACCAGCCGAACCTGCCACATTGGTGGGGGCATCGATTCTTACTATGAATATCTCTTGAAGAGCGCGATTTTGTTTAGCGACAAGGATTGCAACCAAATGTGGGAATCAAGCGTGGCGGCCCTTAACAAGTACGTCGCCGAGGATGCATCCAACGGCCTATGGTACGGACCGGTTGACATGAATACTGGTGTTCGTAAGCAGCACTCCTACGGAGCGCTCGATGCCTTTTTCCCCGCCGTGCTTGCTTTGAGCGGCGACTTGAAGCGCGCCGAACGCCTCGAAGATTCCTGCTTCAAGATGTGGAATCTGCACGGAATTGAGCCCGAACGGCTGGACTATGCGAAGATGAAGGTGACGTCTCCGGGTTATCCCCTTCGGCCTGAGATTGTCGAGTCGAGCTACTACCTATACTCGTTCACGAAGAGTCCGAAGTATCTGGACATGGGGCAGACCATGTTTGAAGATTTGGAGAAATATTGCCGGACCGATGCCGGCTTCGCTGAGCTTTCAAATGTAGAGACCAAGGAGAAGGCGGACAGCATGGAGAGCTTCTTCTTCGCGGAAACGCTGAAGTATTTTTACCTCCTGTTTGCCCCGCCCAAGACACTGGACTTAAAGAGGGTGGTCTTCAACACCGAGGCTCACCCACTTCGCGCTAGTTGGAAGAAGTGAGCTCTGTGGTCTCCCAGGTTACTGATCTTGACGCGGCGGAGTTGCAGCCTCTCATTGACGAAAGCCTTGCGGACGGCTTTGGCTTTATTCAACGCTTGGCCGAGGATTATGCAAGCGGGAAACACCGATTTGACGGACCTCAAGATGCCCTGTTTACCATTCGTACTGATGGGGTGCTTGTAGCTGTCGGTGGGTTCACGCCGGATGCCTATTCTGGCGATCCGGCGGTTGGCCGGGTTCGACGGGTTTACGTGTTGGCCGGGTTTAGGCGCGGCGGTGTGGGTCGAGCGCTTTTAGGCGCGATTGTTGAAGGGGCGAGGCCGCTTTTTGAGACGCTTGTTTTGAGAACGGATACGGAGCGTGCTTCGCGGTTTTATGAGTCGATTGGGTTCCTGCCGAACGCGCCGTATCCGGATGCGACGCATTTCATTCGCTTGCGATGAGTCCGTGGTCCGGGGGGCGTTCCTCGCGGAGGAATCGTGGCCAAACGTGGGCGGGAAAGGACGGCACGGGGGCCATCCCTCCCGGTGGGTGCTCGTAGGCTACAATCGGCGGTGCATTCGCTAGACATTGAACTGCTTCGAAGAATTCAGGCTTCCCAGATTGCTGCCGCTTCACGCGGGCGCGACGTGACGGAGACGGGGGCTTTTGTGGTGATGCTGAGCCCGAACACCGACCTGATTTGGCTGAACTACGCCGTCCCAACCTCCAACGATTTTTCAGCAGCGAGCATCGAATCACTTAAAAAAGCTTTCGAACCTCTGAAAAGAGTCCCACGGCTGGAATTCCTTGAGACACTTTGGCCCGATTTATCGGGCGCGCTGGAAGAAAATGGGTTCGAGCTACAGGTCCGGCTACCCCTGATGCTGTGTACGAAGGCGACTTTCCTTCCCGTAATCCTGGACAATTTCGACGTGCAGAATCTCGGCGAAGATAGCGACATCGGCTCCTATCTTCGGGTCATGCATGCCTCGTTTGAACATGACGATGAAGTGGGCGACGCTGATATCGAGAGGATACGAACAAGCATTAAGAACGATCCAACATTGCGCGCACTGGCTTTTTGCGAAGGGAAGCCAGCCGCAGTGGCCTGCCTGATGCCGGAGGACGGCGTGGCAGAACTTGCGGGAGTTGGGACCGTTTCAGAGTTTCGACGGCGCGGTCTAGCTTCTGCGGCCAGCTCATTGCTGCTTGAGCAACTGTTCAGCGGACCAGGTGGAGACGAGGCAATCGCGTGGCTGGCGGCCGGGGACGACACTGCGCGTTTAGTCTATGAGAAGCTCGGTTTTCAATCTATTGGCACGCAGACGAACTACATCCTAGCCGGCCACGCAAGCTAACTCTGGAACCTACCTCCAAGCAAGCTGCTTGGAGGTAGGCGAGGCCAGTCTAGGGCAGTGCCCCGTTGGCCAGAGTTTGCGGCGCTGTGTACGTGATCTTAAGCTGATAGATCGGCTTCAGATTTCCCGCAGGCGTGCTGTAGGAACGGATTTTGTATGTGTAGAACCCGGTTGCGGTCGGGGTCGTGCCTAGCGTCGCCCCTTGCACTGTCGAGTTATAGTAGTTCTTCGTGGCGACGACGGCGCCGTTGGTGTCATCGATCTCGAGGTAGATGTGAGTGCTGGCAGTCCAGTTCGTCGTATCGAACGTCAACGCGCCCGATATCGCCTTACTCTGTGCAGCCCACACTCTTGAGACCTGAACTAACGCCGTGTTGTCCGCCGGTTTGATGTCCAGGTCCTGCGCGCCGTCGTATTCCTGCGTCGTCGTGTTCCAAGGCGCTGTGAACGATCCGCCGAGCCCCGTCGGGGCGTAGCAGCAATAGCCTGCGCCGTTAGTAGCCACGGGCATGTTCAGATTGACCTGGCCGCTACCGTTCGTCCAGATGTCCGGGCTGTGGCCAGTGTAGTCGTGCAGTTGAACGTTGTTGCCAAAGCCGGTCTGTACGTTATTTGCCACATAGTTGAACCCGGTGTTGTTGTTCAGGCCGACAAGCAGGTGGCTTCCGCCAGTCCGCTCATAGACGAACACCAAGTTGTTCTTGTAACGCTGGGTGGTGGTGCCGCTGGCAAGCTTCTCGTGAATCCAGATCAGATTGTTAATGCCTGC
>JBBQMJ010000055.1:0-12346 GCA_038328815.1 Fimbriimonadales bacterium
CGTCCATGGATCAACAGCTGCAGATGGCAAAGCTTCAATTGATGATGTCTGGGAAGCTCAAGGCCAATTCGACGGATGCAGATTTTGAGGCCATTTTGAAGTCGGCTACGGGCAAGACGGTCAAAGAATATAAGGATAACAACGCTGCTGAGCTCGCGTCGATGATTGCCGATCCTGAGAAGCGGACCCTCCTGGCTGCGAGCTTTGTTCGGCCCGCTCTTGAAGCAAGCGTTTCCACCCACTTGAATCCGACGGACGACGAGATCAAAAGCCAATTCACGTCTTTGACTGTAAAGCGTGTATTCATTGCTTCGCCGGTCTCGGGCGCAGATGACTCTGCAGAAAAGGCGGGCAAGGCGCTTGCTGACATTAAAGGCGGCACCTCTTTCGAAACGGTCATGAATCGCTATTCGAAAGATCCTCCCTCACCTGGCAAGACAGTGAGCGAGTCCACAACGACGGCGCCTGCCAGTACATTCACGTCGGACCCTAATACGGCCGAGGTCGCTAAGTTAAAGGTTGGCGAGATTACGGGCGTGTTGAAGGTTATGGGCGGTTCGGCAATTTACAAACTTGAATCGGTAAAGAGCACGGTTCCTCCTGATTTCGATAAGAAGAAGGCAGATTTCCGCAAATCGTATGCGGAAGGAATCGCTCGGAGCCAAGTTCAAGCGGAGATCGACGCGGCAATGAAGGACGTAAAGGTTGAGTGGCAAGGAAAGGGCTACGAGGCTGTTTACGACTTCATGCGCGCCCTCGAACTCCATTCTTCGGCATCGGAGCAGAAGAAGCAACTTGAGGCGGTGATCAAGGAAGGATCGAGCGTGTCCGGCAGCGAGGACGATATTCGGGCGGGTGCGCTGGCGGCCTATGCCGCGTCGACATCTTTGTACACTTCGGCTACGCCGGAAGAGAAGGCGAAGATGCAGGGTGATCGCATTGAGGTCATCGGAGCTCTTCTGAGGTTTGTCGAGAGTCCGGAAGTTCGTTTTGAATTAACGGACCTGTATTTGGACTCAAAGAACGGCCCGAAGGCAGCAGAGAGCCTGATCCAGGCAGCTCGGTCCAACAACGATACGGATGCGATTGGGCAGAGCCGTTTCAACGGCATCAATTCCCGCGCGGAAAAACTCAAGAAGGCGGGCATGCTGACACCTGACGACGAAAAAGCCATTGAGGCTGAGCAGACGCGCTGGAAACAGGATCGCGCTGAGCAGGACAAGGCCATGGCGGACAAGAAGAAGCAGGATGAAGAGGACCAGAAGAGAGCTGAAGCCGACAAGAAGAAGCGGCCAAGCACTCCCAGTGCGCCAACGACTCCGGGCAAGGCCTCACCGGGCGGCGTACCCGAAATTAGAGTTGGGACCACTGGAAAATAGTTGCCAAAGATGACGCTGGTTTCGACGCCGATTGGGAACTTAGGTGACCTTTCGGCGCGCGCTGCCAGCACCTTAGCTGAGGCTGATATGTGGATCGTGGAAGATACGCGTATCAGTGCCAAGTTGGCAGCCCACCTTTCTGTTAGAAAGCCGATGCGTGTGCTGAACGATCATTCGACAGAATTCCAGGTTCAAAAAATTCTCGCCGATATTAAGGCTGGTATGAATGCTTGCCTACTCACTGATGGCGGTTCGCCGTCTATTAGCGATCCGGGTGCGATTCTAACTGACTTGTGTCATCGACATGAGGTTGAGGTCGATTCGATCCCAGGGCCAAGCGCTGTCACGAACGCGCTGGCGCTTAGCGGGTTCTTTGCTCAAAGGTTCGTTTTTCTTGGTTTCTTGCCCAGAAAGGCGGGGCAAATCAAAAGCGATTTGCAGCCATTTGCAGAGTCAGCTTTAACCTTGGTGCTGTTTGAGTCTCCGCATCGTCTTGACACTTTACTGAATAGTGCGTTTGAAGTATTTGGGGAGCGCAGGTACGCGATTTGTAGGGAAATGACAAAGATGCATCAGCAGGTGTATCGTGATTTCTTGCCAAATGTGCCGTCCGAATCGTCTGTCCCTAAGAAAGGTGAAGTAACTTTGGTGATAGAAGGACGCAGGAGAACTACGGTTAGTCTGGAATCGTCAGGGTAGAATGACCTCGCCTGAGCGTTACGCACTACGGATGGGACTTGGTTTAGGATAAATGAAGGCTGCTCTCGCATTCTTGTTAGCCACGATTTTGATGGCCGGCGCTTTGGCGCAAGGCGGTAGTTCGAGTACTTACCGTCTGAAGCCAGAAGACGTCATACGCATCCTTGTTTACAACGAGAACCAAGTTAACGCGGATGTGCCGATTGGCGTTGATGGAAATATAAGCGCACCGTTTGTCGGTACGGTCCATGCAGTAGGGATGACGACGGCGGAGCTTGAGGCTGAGCTCACGAAGCTTTATATCGAGAAGCTGCGCATCCGCGATCCGAGGGTTTCTGTCACTATTGTCCGCTTCCGGGCGCTTCGAGCTTCAATCACCGGCCAGGTTGTGCACGGAGGAATGATTGAGTTTCGCCAGGGCGACACGCTTCTGACTCTAGTTACCCAGGGTGGTGGGGCGGTTCCCGATCGAGCCGATTTGCGACGCGCGACTTTCCGACGGGCCAATTCCCAAGAGGTAATCCCGATTGACCTGTACGCGATGCTCATCCAGGGCGATACGTCCCAAAATTACGAGCTAGAAGACGGCGACATTCTGAATATTCCTGAGGAAACGATGGACCGTATTCTAGTACAGGGCGCCGTGTTGCAGCCGGGTGTGTTTGGTTATAAGGAGCCGATGACGCTGGCCGACGCAATTTCCCAAGCTCATGGCGAAATCCAAGGTCGCTCTATGTTCAGCAAGATCATGATTATCCGCCAGATGAGGGGCCAGCCGGGGCAGTATTTGCGAATTCAGGCTGACTTCGTCCGTTTCATCAGAAAGGGCGATGCGACCCAGAATTTAACCCTCATGCCGGGCGATCTTGTTTACGTGCCGGAGACGAAGACGCCTAATCTGCAGCAAATTTCCAGCATTGCTCAATCGTTGTTCTTCATCAACAACTTCTACACGAACGGCATCTTTGGAATCAAGCCTTTTGGCGGCCACTAGGCTAGCCTGAAATGGGGTGGTGATCCCGAGTTTTCGGACCCTCGTGGACGAAGGCTGGCAATACCGGTCCCTCCACTTCGCCTCTGCTTCGGTCGGGATGACCGTTGCATCATTTGAGCGTATGAGCCGTGCCCACGCCTACTCGATTCGCCAGTCGCTGGAGACTTTGGGGCAGTGGCGGAGTGTGGCGATTACCGAGCAGTACTTCTCGTCGCTAAGCGATACGGCGCGTGCGACTGCCTTGGGGTCGAGGTTCTTGCCTGAGACTACGTGTGTGATGGTTAGGGAAAGAAAGGGCCGGGGATAGACGCCCAGGGGGCCACGTTCGCCATCGACCTCGATGTGGTAGGAGGTGACGTCCTGCTTTTTCTTTTGGAGGATTAGGATGACGTCCATGGCGCTGCAGGCGGCGATTGAGCCTAGGAGGCCTTCCACGGGAGTTGGGCCGTTGTGGTTTCCGCCGGATTCGGGATGCGCGTCAAAGGTGAATTTGACTCCGGTAGGGGGTGAAGCCTCGAAGACGAGATCGCCTTTCCATTCGACTGTGACCATGTATGGCTATTCTACGGAGTTGTGGTCTCTGGCAACACAAGCTTGTCCTTCCGAACTCTGGCGAGAAATCTTATGATGAGACCAATTCTGCGGCCGCCATGGATTAGAGGCTATCTGATCGCAATTAGCGCTGACCGCAAGATTCCTCACACGGAGTTCGGAATGACAGTTCACGGGCTTCTATTTCTTTAGCGAGAACAGTTCGTCTGTGGTCAGGTCGCCGTCGGAATCGATGTCTCCGAGTTTGGCGGCTTTGAAGTCAGCTGAGTTATAGCCGAAGCCGAACATGCCGGACCTGTAGATGGGCTGGGAGCTTTTCGCATGGCCGTCACACCAGGCTATGTTTCCAACGCCGTTGTGGCGGCCTTGGAAGCTGGGATATTCGGATGAGGGTGGTTCAAGAAGGGCGCTTCCTTCGACCGTTGGGACCGTGTAGGCCCAGGTGTTCATTCGGGCGCAGCTACCGAATGCTACGGTTCGGGATGACTCTGAGATATCGCTGAAATTGGTGGGAACGGGGATTTCGTCAAAGGTGGGTCCTGGTCCGTAGTTGGTTGGGCTTAGGTAGACGTAGTTGTAACCGTAGCCCGTGAGTCCTACTGCCGTTCTCTTCGCGTTGGGGAACGAGGGGTCGACTTGGACGCCGGCGCTCTTTGTGTAGGGGTAGAGGAGGCCTCCAGTAGGGTCCGCTGGCACGGAGTTGCACGAGTGGAATGGATCGAATGGATCTGTAATGCAAGACGCCCACCAGTTACTTTTCAGCGAGAGCGTCGTGAGGATGTGATCCCGCATGAGCTCATCATCGTAATCTCCTTGGTAGAGTTGCCACGCAATGACGGTCTGCTTCAGATTTGAGAGGCTCTGAACCTTCTTAGCCGCCTCTTTGGCGCTTGCGAAGACTGGGAAGAGGATTGCCGCCAGGATCGCGATGATTGCGATAACTACGAGTAGCTCGATGAGCGTGAACGCGCTCTGAATTTTCAATGTCCGACCTCCTAAATGCGTTCATTTCGAACGCGACAGGTGAGGCCATCGGGATAGGAGCAAAGGGCTGGAAGCGCCTGCTCGGGCCGCTTGCAGCTTAGTCTATGCTCGTAGACGACGACGCCACTAACGTTTGCGAAGCGGGCATTCGGGCTTGAGTCCTAAGACTCATACCGTTGCGGCACAGCGCCGGATTCTCACCGGACTTCCCCCATTTTCAAGCTCCATTACGACATGGAGACTTCGCTGGAGAGGAGCATACCAAATCGTCTCTGTCTTCTTGGGAATTATGCGGTTCGGAACTTGGGAAAGATGCGACGGAGTGGCCTCGGCGAGGGCATGAATTCGATTGATGCGCTCAAAATCGCACATTTTTCTCTAATGTTTGCAATGTCTCTGTATTAGAGGTATTCTTGGTCTCTCGGTAAATATGCCGAGAATAGAGATGCAGGGAAGCTAGCCAAGCCAAGGTTGATGCCGAGGGGAGGATCTCATAGGAAACTTAAGGATAGTTATGAGTTCTGATCTTCAGCCAAAGCCAGCGGTCTAGGCAAGTTCCTCTAGCAACTTAAACACGGAGGAATATAAAAAGTATGAAGCGAACTCTAAAGTACGCTCTCAGCGCTGTTATGACGGCCGCTCTCGTAGCGCCGGCACTCGCGCAAGACAACTTTCCAGACACTCCGGCGAATCACTGGGCTTTCGAAGCTCTAGCTCGCCTGAAGAAGGATGGAATTTTAGTTGGTTACCCGGACGGTCTCTATCGAGGCGCCCGCCCAGCAAGCCGCTATGAGTTGGCCGCTGCAGTTCACGCTGCTTACGTCAACCTCAAGAACCAGTCCGACGGACTGGCCGGCCAGATCGATGCCCTCAAGGCAAAGGTTGATGCTGGTTCAGGTGGTGTAACCAAGGCTGATCTGGACAATCTGAAGGCTGCTCTTGCAGCTACTCAGAGCCAGGTTGACGGCATGAAGGCATGGGGCGATGACATCGCTTCACTCAAGAAGATGGCAGGCGAGTTCTCTAAGGAACTTCAATCGATGGGCGTAGACGTCGAAGGCCTTAAGAAGGGTCTTGGCGATCTCGGCGATCGAGTCACCGCTCTTGAGAAGAGAAAGCTCCCCGTTGACATCAGCGGCGGACTTGATCTCCTTATGCTCAATGGTTATTCTTCGTCAGACCGATTTGGTATCACCGTAGATGGTCGACCAACCGGCGTTGGCGAGGGCTCCTACAGCGGCAGACCTGTTGGCATGAGCCGAGACTTCACGTTCCTTCACGAAGGATCGCTGACGCTCACGGGCACCAACGACACAGGTCCTAAGTGGCATGGCACGGTTGTTATCGGCAATATGGTCGACAGCGACTTCAATAACAGCAACCCAACTGGTGGCGAGCCGTTTGAGAGCCAGAGCGAGACCAATTCGGGCACACCATTCGGCGCAGGTCAGGAAGATGTATATCTTCAGGACTTCGCAGTCGATTGGGACACCTCAATCATGAGCCTCGACCTCGGCGTAGAAGCTGGACGCGTCGGTTACAAGATCAGCCCGCTGATCTTCCAACGACCGAACGTAACTGCTCCTTACTTCTACAACGATCGTTGGGATAACGGCAAGTGGTACTTCGACGGCGCTAACGTCCGTCTGAAGGTTTCTTCGGCGAAGGTCAACATCTTCGGCGGACGAGACAACACCACGGAAGGTGGCACGGTTGGCGGAAACCCGACAGCCGGTATGTGGGCTGGCCAGAACGGCGTTCCTTTCTTCCCGGGAGAAGGCAGCCGACCGACAGGCCAGTGGGTTGGCTGGTTGCCAATCGCTCAGCATCTGGGCGTTAACGTTGGATTGCCTTTGGGCGCCAACGGAACCCTGGACCTTGCCTATCTGTGGCTGAGCTCGAACGAGCTCGATAGCGGCATTGGACCGGATCCTTCGGGAATGGCCAACGGCGTTAATGTCTACGGCGGTACGGCGTACTTCAACTTCGGCGGATTCAACGTCGAGGGTGCTTACTCCAAGTCGGACATGGTCTTCAACAACCATGCTTCGGTTAGCAAGCAGGATGACGCTTACTGGATCAATATAGCTAAGGACTTCGGCAAGTGGGGCGCTAAGGTGGGTTATCGACAGATCAACCCGCAGTTCGCAGCACCTGGCGATTGGGGCCGTATTGGTATGTGGTGGAATCCCACCGACATCAAGGGTATTACAGCTGATGCTCACATCGACCTCAGCGACACGACCAAGCTCTGGGCCAGCGGCCAGTTTTACACTGGAACGGGCAACAGCGTAACCGTCAACAACACGACCTTCTCAGGTCTCGGCACCGATGACAAGATCACGAGCATCATCATTGGCATTTCTCACAAGCTTGGAACGGCGAACACGCTGGACCTCGGCTATGAGGCTGTCAACTGGAGTCTCGCAGATCGTCCTAGCATCAGCTTCACGGGCGGCAAGCCAGTTGAGCGATGGTATGACATCGGTCTGAAGCACCAGATCAACGCCAACTCCTCGTTCCGAGTTCTTTGGCAGATCAGTGACTACGACAGCAAGAACGTTGCTGGCTTTGGAACGTCGTTTGACAACGCGCCCAGAGCTACTGGCGGACTTCTGAGCACCCAGCTCAGCATCAAGTTCTAGTAGAACCTGATACTTAAGCGGATTGAGCCTCGGCCTTTATGGCCGGGGCTCAATTTTTTTGGTTTCGCTTAGCGTTGCTTTGCGTCGCCTTGCATGGCTTCGCATTGCTCATTGAATATTGGCGAGCTTGGCGATCCTAAATTAGTTCTGAAGGCTCGCAAAGCGATTGCAAGGCCTGAGCAAAGCAAAGATTAGCTTTTCTCGACCACAAGGACCCTGTCCACACTCGATAAGTCCTGGGTGGTGGCCACGTGCTTCCATTGATGGGCTACAAAGAGTTTTCGGACAGCCGTGGCCTGGGTGTGGCCAACTTCCATCAGGAGCTTTCCGTTAGGCTGCAGGAAGGGCGTGGCTTCGTTGGCAAGTCGTTCATAAAAGTCGAGGCCGGTCTCGCCTGCGAAGAGGGCTGATGACGGCTCGTGCTTCGCGACCTCGGGCATGAGCTCCTCGTGGATGCCAATGTATGGTGGGTTCGTTACGATCAGATCAAACTTTCGCCACGCCATTTTCGTGAAGGCGTCGGACTCTATGAAGGGAACATCGGCGTCCAAGTGCTTGGCGTTTGCTCGAGCCACGTTCAATGCGGCGGTCGATATGTCGCTGCCCAGGACACTTGCATTTGCGCGCTCAAGCTTTATCGTGATGGCGACGCAGCCTGACCCTGAACCGAGGTCCAGGATAAATGGCTCACCAGATAAGTTGATGTATTCCAGGGCTTGTTCGACGAGCACCTCCGTTTCCTGGCGGGGAATAAGAACGTGCGGGTTCACATGGAATCTTCGCCCATAGAACTCACGCCAGCCGACGATGTAGGCAAGGGGTTCGCGTTTCGTTCGTCGCGATAGCAGCGCCTCGGCTTTGACGTTATCTAGCTTCCATTCGGGGTGGGCGAAGACAGTTGTCCAGTCGGAATCGAGGGCGGTTGCCGCCAGGAGCCGGGCTTCCAGTCGGGCGGACACGACGCCTGCTTCGGTAAGCCTTTGTTCAGCCTGAGGCAGCCAATCGCCAATCGTCATAACTCGACAGCAAACTTAGAAAGCTTTCGTCGCATCTCTTCGACGAGTTCGGCTTCCACATAAATGCCCTCGTCGCGATATTCGACCTTATTGACGCGCCCATAGTCGTAGCAGGCTTGGACCAGGGCTGATTCGCTGTAGGGCACTAGGGCGACGGTGGCACCGAGCAGGTCTTTGACCTGCTTGCGCATGGCTTCAAGGAGTGAGCTGATCCCCGTTCCCTTTGAAGCGCTTATGGCCACCGAATTAGGCCAGTCTGCTACGAGTCGCCGCTGGATGAAAGGGTCCGGCAGCATGTCTATCTTATTGAACACGGTGAGGATCGGCTTATCGCCAGCGCCAAGTTTCTCAAGAGTTTCCAGGACGGCGTCGCGTTGCATTTCCCAGGCGTCGTGGCTGATATCGACGACATGGATTATGAAGTCGGAGAAGGTCACTTCTTCAAGGGTTGATTGAAAGGCGGCGACGAGGTGGGTTGGCAGTTTGCGGATAAATCCGACGGTGTCGGTCAGGAAGATTGCGTAGCCTTCTGGCAGGTCGATTTTGCGGGTAGTTGGATCGAGGGTTGCGAACGGCATGGCGTCGGCGAGGACGTCCGTTCCTGCGAGCGTGTTCATGAGAGTTGACTTGCCCGCGCTTGTGTAGCCTACGATGCTCGTGAATGGGTATGGGTGCTTTCTTCTGCTGGCACGCTGCTGGTCCCGGACTCGTTTGACATCTTCAATTTCGCCTTTGAGCTTCGAGATTCTATCGCGCACCATTCTCCGGTCGCTTTCCAGTTTGGTTTCGCCTGGCCCCCTCATGCCGATGCCGCCCTTTTGGCGTTCGAACTTTGTATAGACGGACATGAGCTTTGGCATCATGTAAGTGAGCTGCGCTAGTTCGACCTGGAGCATTCCTTCGCGGGTGCGGGCCCGGCGGGCGAAGATGTCGAGTATGAGTTGTGTGCGATCCACGACCCGGCAGCCCATTTGCTCTTCGAGGTTTCGCTGCTGCATGCCGCTGACTTCGCCATCGATAAGGACGATGTCAGCACGGCTTTCTTTTGCAAGCGCGGCGATCTCGCCGACCTTGCCTGTGCCGACGTAGGTGCCTTTGTAGGGCCTTTCTAGGCGTTGCTTGATGCTAGCAACTGGTTCAACCTGTGCTGCCTCGCACAGCCCAACGAGCTCGTCTTCAACGAGACGATCCTCGCTTTCGTCTTCATTGACGAAAACAAGAACAGCGGTTTCAACGGCGGGCCGCTCTGTGTTGAAGGATTGAGGCATCGCTGATATGATGACCGCTTTTCTGCCGCAACCCTGCTGGGTCTCAGTAGCGGAAGGCGGAGTATTGGACTGAAAAGGTGAATCCGCTGAAGTCGAATCCATCTGACTTGGAGAACAGGTTGTAGCGCGCTGAGAGTCTGAGCTTCCGGCTCAAGACTGTTCCAACTTCGATGGCTGCGTCCGCTCCTACGGTTTTGTTTGAAAAGTGGCTAGTGGCTGGTGGAAGTCCGGGATGAGCAATGCCAGGCACTTCGTTTGTAGGCACGTCGAATGTGTGGTCGTTGTAGACGGCGCCTGCGGAGATTCTTATGAAGGGCTGAGATGCGCCGTCTTCCGGTCCAAAGGCTCGCTCGAAGGCAGCGTTGACAGGCAGGATGAATAGCTTGTTGCCGTTGTGGTCGTCAGAAATCAGGCTAAGGTCGCCGTCCAAATGCCAATTGTCGTTGCGGATGTGGGTGACGGGCGAGATGCCTAATTTGACGCCGGTGCCATAGACGTCCCTAATGACGCTGTTAGTGGGATAGTAGAGGCCGGCATCAATGCCAATCCAATGGCCGAAGTCCGATTTTGGCTTGGGTTGTGCAGGATGAGTTCCGGCTTGGTCGCTCGTTTGTTGTGCGAGTGAGAGCGCTGCAAGGGACAGAATGGTTAGGGATGGCAATAGGCGTCGAAATGTCATGGTTCACCGAGTAACTGACAGACTTTGACATATCGACAAATGTTACGGTTCGATAAGGACAAAACCATCGGCAACTGTTTCGATTTCTTTGACCATTCCCTTTACTGCCGCCTCGAAAATTGATTTACCTTTTGCTGGAGTTGCAAGCGTGGCGTAGCCGTATGATCCTTGTTCGGTCATCTCGTCGAAATGGTGGATGACTCCCTTGACGGGTGGATCGGTGACGAGGCCGTCGTTGCGAAGGAGGTCTTTTCTCACGAGGTCAGGGTGAAGATGCATGATAAGGCTGGCCTCGGCCTCGCAAGCGTGCTGCATCTCTTTGGTTGGCCCTTCTAGAACTTTCGCAATCTCATCGGTGCAGAAGGCGAAATAGCCCGAGTGGCCGAAGACGGCGTCGGGGTATTTGGCTTTCATCTTTCGCATGGCGATACCGTTCGGCTCCGTGTTGCCTCCATGGCCGTTGAGAAGATAGAACTTGCGGAATCCTTGGGGGATCAGTGATTCGATGACGCTGGTGATGGCTGCCTCGTAGCCTTCGAAGCTGGCGCTTAGGCTTCCGGGGAATTTGAGGTGATGGCCGGAGGCACCGAGCCAGAGTGTTGGCGTTAGTAGAACCTTTGCTTTTAGCTTTGCCTCGACGCCTTCGGCGACCGCGGTGGCTAGGAGGGAGTCAGTGAAGAGGGGTAGGTGGGGGCCGTGTTGTTCGAGGGAGCCGGTTGGGATGAGGACGACCATTTCGCGATCGAGGGCTTCAACTTCGGGCCAGGTGAGGCGGGAAAGGATCATAGGGGATTGTAGCTTGCGGGCGTCATATTTCGGGGCTATCTTGTTGATCCCATGGAATTGGAAGGGACAGGTTCGGTTTGGACACCCTCACCTCAGTTCGCTTTTTGCTCACAGTTCCTCTCCCGCGCTGGAAGCGGGAGAGGAGTTTAGGGAAGAGACTTGATGTTTACCGGAGTTGACCTCCTCCGCCTTCCCGGAGTCGGGCACCTCCTCCTCTCGTCACACGGAGTCGCTCCAAGCGGAGGAGCTAATTGGAAGGGACAGTCTGCTTTTGACACCCTCACCTCAGTTCGCATTCGCTCACAGTTCCTCTCCTGCGGAGCAGGCGAGGAGTCTCCAAGGAAGGACCTACGAGTTGGGATAGAGGTTGCGGATGAGCATTTTGATTGTTGCCCGCAGGTCTCGGTCTCGGTGCATCATTTCGTTAATCTTTTGGTAGCCGTGCATCATCGACGTGTGGTCGCGGTCGCCGAAGAGGGAGCCGATGTGCTTCCAGCTGTCGCCGGTGATTTCTCGCGTGACATAGACAGCGATGTGGCGGGCATGGACGATGGGGGCTTTGCGGGAGATGCCTTTGATGTCGTCGCTTGGGATCTTGAAGTGTTTGCTGATTGAATCGACGATTGAATCGAAGCCAGGCTTTTCTAGAGCACCTTGTCGGAAGTGAAGTTCTATCAGAGTCTGAGCGAGCTGCATGTCTATGGGCTGGCCTAGGACGCTTGCTTGCGCAGCTAGCCTTGTTAGGGCGCCTTCGAGCACTCGAACGTTGCCTGGCACGTTCTCGGCCATGAACATTGCGACGTCGAGTTCAATATCAACGCGGTCTTGATCGGCCTTGCTTAGCAGGATGGCGCACCGGGTTTCGGTGTCCGGCATCTGGATGTCGACAACGAGGCCCGACTCGAAGCGTGACCGCAATCGCTCGTCCATGAGGAAGAGGTCGCGGGGTGGACGGTCCGAGCTCAGGACGATCTGCTTGTTCAGAGAGTGGAGGTAATTGAAAGTGTGGAAGATCTCTTCCTGGGTTTTGTCCTTGCCGGCGATGAACTGGATGTCATCGACTAGCCAGATTCCGACAGTTCTCTGCGAGCGCCTGAACTGCTCGATACGGTTTGTTTGGAGAGCGGTGACAAACTCTTCGGCGAACTGCTGGGCTGAGACGTAGACCAGGGGGTAGCGCGGGTTTACGGCGAGGATTTCTCGGGCGATGGCATGAAGCAGGTGGGTTTTGCCCAGACCAGAGGGTCCATAGATGAAAAGCGGATTGTACTTGGTGCCTGGCTCGGAGGCGACGGCTTTTGAACCGGCGACTGCTAGGCGGTTGCTTTGCCCGACGACGAACGT
>JBBQMJ010000056.1:0-12238 GCA_038328815.1 Fimbriimonadales bacterium
ATTTTCGCTCAAAGAAATCAAAGAGCTGATGGCCCTTCGCATCGCTCCAGGCACAACCTGCGGGCATATAAAAAGACGTGCCGAAGCGAAGATCGAAGACATCGAAGACAAGATCAAAACCCTGCAAAGCATGAAACAGGCGCTGCGGAAATTAACCGCCGCTTGCGGAGGCAAAGGCTCCGTCAGCGAATGCCCGATCATCGATGCGATAGGAAACGGACAGAAACGATGAACGTGGAACTGATATACGACCATGACTGCCCGAATATCCCGCACGCTCGGGCCAACCTCGTCAAGGCCCTTACCGCCTCAGGCAGGGAAGCCCGGTGGAAGGAATGGGATCGCAGCGCTCCGGATAGCCCGTCCCACGTGAGGGGCTACGGCTCGCCCACGATCCTCGTGGGCGGGGAAGATGTGGCAGGATGTCCGGCCAGTGACGGAAATCCTTCCTGCCGCCTGTACGGAAATGTGAAAGGCGGTTTCGCGGGCGCGCCATCCGTCGAAGCGATTAGGGCCGTTCTCGAATTGAACATGGCCACGCCGCATATCGCGGAACGTGCACCGGCAGGTTGGAGAAGCTCCGCAGCCGGCGTGCCGGGGATCGCGGTCGCGTTCTTGCCAAAGCTAGCCTGCCCGGCCTGTTGGCCCGCCTATGCGGGGCTGCTGAGTTCCGTCGGACTGGGATTTCTGCTTGATGAGGCGTATTTGTTACCGCTGACGGCGGCATTCTTATTCATGGCGGTCGGGGCACTGGCCTTCCGGGCGCGCACACGCCGGGGATATGGCCCCTTCGTGCTGGGGCTGGCGGCGGCTCTCATCGTCCTAGCTGGAAAATTTACATTCGGCCTCAATGCCGCGATGTATGGCGGCATTGCCGTGCTAGTCTCGGCATCCGTCTGGAACGCCTGGCCCGTCCGTGGGAAAACTGCCGAATGCCCGGCTTGTGTTCCTGATCCTTCATCAAAGGTTTCGTCAGTATTTCAAAAGGAGATAGCATCATGACCGCAAAGCGGAAAATCGAAGTATTCAGCGCGGGATGTCCTGCGTGTACAGAAACAATAGAGTTGGTCAACCGGGTCGCTTGCCCGTCGTGCGAAGTCAGCGTTCTCGACATGAACCGGGCGGACGTGGCCCAACGCGCTAAGGCACTGGGTATCCGCTCAGTGCCCGCCGTTGTGATCGACGGCAAGCTTGCGGGCTGTTGTTCAGGCAGGGGTCCTGAGGAAGCTACGCTGCGGGCGGCGGGATTGGGCCAGTCAGCCTAAGCGGCCGGGACGGGTGGTTAACACGCTGCTTCGAGCATGATGTCGATGTAGGCGACCGGCCCTCCGGCCGCGTCGATGATCGAAGTCGCAAGCGCATGCTGATAAAACCCGGAAGGCGCAATCGGAAACGGAACGTCAGCCGGATAAAGACTGCGCACCTGAATCTGCGCCATGTCCTCGCCGGTGATGAAAGCTGGTAGCCAAGAGGGCTCATAGGTGATTTCAAGCAGCAAGCCATTCCAGTTCAGGTTGTGATGTTCGGTGTTCTTTTTCATTTACGTCTCCTTTGGGTTTCTCGATACGGCCATCGAAGGACAGGGCGGAAAAAGCCGTGATGTCACTGGAGCCTGAAACGCTTGGTGCAGGCGGAGGGGAACAGGAAACACGGGAGCCCATGCTTTGCATGTGGAACATGCGGGCGAATGGAGCGGGCCGCCTATTGACGGGACGGCGCGCCCTGCTAGTTCCGGGCATTGATGATCGAGAGAACCGTAAATCAGGAGAGAGCGAAAAAGGAAGCCGCCGACCCGTTGAGGAAGCTTGCCAGCATGTCAGGGTGACAAGTGGCAGATATGCCTTGCGGAGTTTTCCTTGAATTCAAGAGGTTATCAGATAAGGCTTGACGGGTGTTGTGTAATTTGCCAACATAGACGGATGGAAGGTGTTCATTGCTGAGACAGAAAAGGGCTATTTCGTGGCTGAAGGCCGCAAGGAAAGATTTCGATGGGTTTCCGAGTGAGGCTCAAGAAATTTGCAAGGTCGCGCTGATTGCTGCTGCGGAAGGGGACTTGCCCGATGTAGCCAAGCCTATGAAGGGGATGGGGTCGGGCGTTTATGAGATAGCCTTAAAGTTTCGGGGTAATGCTTACAGGGTGATATATGGTGTTTTGCTTGGCGCTGATCTGTGGGTTATCCATGCGTTCAAGAAAAAGTCCAAGACAGGAATTAAAACACCGAAACAGGATATTGATTTGATAAAGCAACGAGTGAAACAAGTAAGGGAGCTATAACATGAAAGCGGAAGTTGTACGCGGGAGCGGGAATATCTATCGGGATTTCAATGATCCAGATGCCGATGCAAAGCTGTTCAAGGCGTTGCTGGTTGCTGAGATTATCAAGATAATGAACAAGCGGGGCTTGAGCGTGCGAAAGGCTCAAAGTTTGACAGGCGTTCCGGCTGCTGATCTGTCACGCATTAGAAATTGTGACGTTGCGCGTTTTAGCTCTGATCGGCTTATGGGTGTGCTGAACAAGTTCGGGATGCGCCTTGATATTTCTGTCAAGGTAAAGAAGGTCGCATGAGGGAAGGCCGTAGACAAAAGCTAAAGACCGCTACCGAGTGGGATTTCATCGGTAGCTGGCGGCGTTATTACTGCTATGTGCAACATGCTGGCGTTAAGAAGTGGATCAAAAGAAGTTTGAATAAACGCTGGCGCAAGGAATTAAATAAATGGGATGAAGATTAAGGCGAGGCGTTTTACGCTTCGCTCTGGTCTTGGCGCTGCGTGTTACGCTGCGCGGGTTAGTTGGCCTTGCCGCGCTCTGCTGCTGCCTTCTGGTCATAGTCGCGGTGGTACTGCATGAAATGGCGTTTGTTGCCATCAGCGATGAAGGCGACGAAGATTGCAGGCTTGAATTCGCCCTGATCGCAAAGGGTGTGTATGTCCTGTAATACCTGCGCCAACTCGTCGTTGGAGGTCATCAGCTCAAGGATGAGTTCCAGGTTCTGTTCGGTTGCGGTGCGGAACCGTTGTTTAATGGTTTCAAAGTCATCGAGGGTGGCTTTGTCGGTCATCGTTTGTTCTCCATGGGATTGAGATTGCGTAAAAAGTAAAAGGAAAGATGTCCACCGTCAAGGCTGTCTTGACGATGGACACGGAAAAGCCGCTAGCGGCGGCGCAGCGGCTCCGGCAGCCAGTTCATGCCTTCGATTTCACGGACGGCCACAGCAGCCAGCTCGGATTTCTTGAGCTTCTCCCAGGCCGGTGCCGGCGCGGTGCCTTTGGCTTCACGTAACGCTTCGAGGATCTGCCGTTTGCTGATGCGGCTGAAATAGGGTTTTGAGTAACAGGTACAGATGGTTGGGCATGAGGACGTAGGCGTAGAGTGTCAGCCCATCGCGCTGGCGATAGCGCGCCAGACACGCGCGGTAATCCGTGTCGTCATGAAAGATCGTCGCGCGGCGATTCCCGCGAGCGAGCACGTGGTAGAACGCGCCGGGAACATCGGGGCGTGATGGACGGGCCATGCGGAGGAGCGTACCTACCCAGTCCCCATGGGCAGGGCAGTCTTTGACAGAGTTCTTCGATGCTCCGTCCAAGGAATTCCTTGGATGGAGCACTCAATCTCTGCACAGTCGGCAACTTGTATATCTTGATTCCTTCTACTACCTGGCACGGAAGGAAGTGATATGCGTCCGCCAGATATTGCTGTCACCATCGGACCCGATGTATTCATTGGCTGACCAGAAGGTCTTGCCATCGGACGGATCGACCACTATCGTGCTGTAATCACCTATCCGGAAACTGAAGAAGAAAAAGCCGAGGCCAGGAGCGGCCTGTTGGGCGGAGAAGTTACCATTGGCATACACGTTGCCCACCCACATCGACAGATACTCGGCGTTAGACGACTCCATCCAGGTCAAGCCCAGGTTGCCCTGTTGGTCCTCAACCACGGACGGCATCTGGACCGCCACGCCCGGACCTGGATCGATCACGCCCTCCTTGATCAGTCTCGGCGTAGACCGTTCACGTTGACCTGGTAGTACAGCCCCTTGGGATAGACGAACCCGTCGGCCGCGGTGCTGGAGGCCATGGCCGTCACCAAGCGTCCATTGTGGTAGTGGACTTGAGTGGTTGTCGTATTTGGAAAGGTGATGATGGTGCCGCCAGGTTGATCGGCTCTTTGGGCAGATCTGTACTCCTTAACTGGCAGCGACGTGTATGTGAAGTTCGGCGTGTTGCTGAGATAGTTGGTCATCCTGGTGACACGGATGGTGTTACCCCCTGCATCCGTACCGTCGGTCGAGACGAACCATTCGACGCCGCTCTTACCATCCTTGTGCATCTGGGCCGGCGGCATCGCCCGGAACTGGAACGCTGGTTTTGAGACAAAATAGGTCAGAGTCCCTGACAAGGCTGCCGCCTTGTCGATCGAGGCAATCGTAGCGGCATCTCCGCTGGAACCGAAGTCATTATAGGAGATAAAGATGGCATCCTTGTTAAAGCCAAGCTTCTGGTAGTCGGGGAACCCGCCAAGTTTTGTGAGGTGGTAGGTCTGAAAACCTTGGAGCGGGTTGCCGCCAAACGACACCGCCAGAAACAGCCCTTGATCAGTGCTGTCAAAAGACGAAACGTACCAGCGGTCGGCGTTGTCGTCGTATACCACGTAGGGATCGCCGCCGGAGGACGCCCCTAAAAACTGTGCGAGCGGCTCGTCGAGCAGGAGGGATCCCGTGGTTTTATCAAACACGCGGATTTGTACGTTGACCGTCTCGACGACAAAGTTGTTGCCCACGGCCACGTTAGTATCGGGCGGGATGCAGCCGCAGCTCGAGTCGAGGAAGTTAATACCATCGTAGCTCTGGCCGAGTTGCACCCCGCCATGCTTCGGGCCCTTAGGGCTTACGGGCGGCAAGGGGGCCTTCGGCAACGTCATTTTATTGAACTGGACCGGCTCCGGGGGCCCAACCGGCACAAAGGGCCCGACCGGCTCCGAGGCCATGAGGGCAACTTCCGAGGCGAAGATAAGCCCGCATGCCACCGCGAAAGCCATGAAGTTGTGCATGATTGTTTTTTTCATAGTAGCTCCCCGCTAATTAAAATAACTACGTGCACGCGCGTTTTATACCACATCACGTGTTGCACTGGGAACGCTGTGCCGCCCTAAATTACTGGATATTCTGATCAATGTTGGCGCGTGTGAAGTGGAAGGTGATTGATAGGATCTCCTTCGCCCCATGTATGGAGCGAAGGAAATTCCGGTTCACGCCGGCCAGCTATTGTTAGCTTGGATGGCCGGATGGCGCCGGGGGCTGCAAGCCCTGGAGGTAGGCGGCGGCGCGTTGAGCATGAGCGGCGGCCGAGAAGATGGCGTGGTTGTCTTCGGCAAGAACTTTGAGCCAGTGGCCGAGATAGGGGTCCCCTCAGAAAACGGAAAACACACACGCTACGGCCGGTATGACCAAAAACCCTTTGTAATCCGCCGAAAGTAACCCACTGATTTCAGTAGGAACTGGGCGTGCATTTTTCCGCTGCCCAGAAAGTTTAGTTTATAGCCATCCTGCGCGTTCTACACTTTCGAGAGCCCTTGAAAACTCAGAATTTTAGTTTTCTTAGCGTGTGATTTTTCCGTTTCCTCTAGTTAGCCGAAAGAGAAAATAAATCCGAAGTACCCCCTCCTGTATGAGTTCATCGGAGTTCTTGAAATCTGGGTTTTTCCTGCCTCAACCTCCCTCGGCCGTCAGCATCACGTCGATGAAGGCGACGGGGCCGCCTGCGGCGGTGATAACCCAGGCCGGCAGGGTGTTCGTGTAGAAGCCGGTCTTTGCAATCGGCAGCGGGACTGCCGTTGGGTAAATGCTGCGGACTTCGATATGGGCGGGATCCTCGCCGGCGACATGGGCGGGCATCCAGAGCGGCTCATAGAGTATTTCCAGCAGGATGCCGTTCCAATCGGTGCGGTACAGTTCGGTTTTTTTTGCATGTGCGTTCTCCTTTGCGGTTTCTCGATATGCCCGTAACGCAGCAGGGCGGAGAAGCCGGCATGTCACCGGAGGGGAACAGGCAACACGGGAGCCATGCTTTGCATGTGGAACATGCGGGCGAATGGAGCGGGCCGCCTGTGGACGTGCCGGCGCGCCCTGCTAGTTCAGGGCATTGATGATCGAGAGCACGGAAAATCAGGAGAGAGCAAGAAAGAAAACGCCCCACGGCTGGACGACGGGAACGATTTCGCTAAAAAGGACGAATTCGTGAAGGTGTGAGGCGGGATTTAGTCGAACAGATCGGCATGGCTGCCGGTGCGGTGAAGGGTAAGATATTGTTCATCAGCTGTATAGATCAAGAGCCAGTCGGGTTCGATGTGACATTCTCTGTGATACTTCCATGCACCTGAAAGGGCGTGGTCTTTGTTTTTTATAGGCAAGGGCTTTTGCGCCTGTAACAGGTTCACGATAGCTTCGAGCTTGTCTATATCACGCCCTCGTTTGCTGGCTAATTTTTGATCTCTCAAAAAGCGGGTCGTTGTCTTGACGCTGAGCAAGGCTTATGTGCCTGTGTGTTCACGGATGGCGCGAAAGTTCTTAAAGGTCGGCAGTTTCTCAGGGTGTTTGCCTTCTTCAAAAGCTGCCAGTGTTTCAGCGTTTGGAATGTGGATAGGAAAGGGGATGCCTTGATGGAGTTCAACCTGAGCATAGAAAAGGCGTATGGCTTCGGCTTCGCTGAGGCCGAGGCGGTCGAATACCTTAACGGCCCTCTTCTTGAGGCCGATATCTATACGGGTGTTAATACGGCCTGACATGGACATTTTTAAAACCTTTCTCATACTTCCAATTGTACGCCGATTGTCGTACATGTCAAGAGGTTTTTAGGGGAACGAGTTAGATCAAGGGGTTAAGGAGGCGTGCGAGAAGGTGGAGGATGAAGAAGACGAACACCTCTACCATTCCATGGGTTGGAGTCGCGAGTTGTGGATTGCCTCGCTCGCATTGCCTGCGGTGCTTCCTCCCTCCGAGGAGGAAAAGGATGTCAAGTCAGCCGGAGAGGCGGCCCGCGCGAAGAAATCCCGGAACGACATGCTTGGGAAATAAAGTCGGCGGTCTCCAGACCCCAGTTCAACAAGAGGCCTGAAACATAGAGGAGATGAATCATGTCGATTATAGGATGGATTCTATTCGGGTTGACCGTCGGCGTGGTGGCGAAGCTGTTGATGCCTAGACGCGATCCGGGAGGAATGATCGTGACAATCCTCTTGGGTATTGTAGGTGCGCTCATCGGCGGTTTTATCGGTCGCCTCTTCGGATGGTACGGGGAAAGCGATCCGGTCGGTTTTATCATGGCCGTGATGGGGGCGATTTTGGTGTTGTTCGCCTATCGCAAAATCAGCGGCCCCTCTCGTGTCGGGGGAAACCTTCTCGCGAGGATCACGATCATCGGTGCGGTAGGCTTATGGGGAGCTTGTACGCTCGGTGATCAGGGCCTCGCCGAACAGCGGGATAGCGGACCTCACAAGGCGGACAAAAGCCACGCGAAAAACAAACCCGACGAGTCCATTGCTGAAACGAAGAAAAAGGGCTTCGAAGGTGTGGACTTTTCATACGACGTCTTCGGCGCGCCGCCTGGACAGGATCCGCAGAAGATCGCTGAAGAAGGGAAAGCCAAGGACATTACCGACAAACCCAAAGTGATGGCGAAACAGAAACAGTTGTTGGCGGATCGATACAGTCTGGAGTGCCGGAAAGAGCCCTCCAGCACCATGACAAAGGGGAAGCCGCAACCTATAGGCCCCACCGCACAATTGAAGGACGGCCTCACATGGGACAAACTTGGAGGCCTCGACGGAGAGGAGATCAAGCATAAGAAACTCTTTCCCGCCGGCTTCCATCGGTTGCCGCATGTCAAACACGAGGTCGGCGGCATGGTCTTTCCTTCCATGCAAATTAAACAATTCCCTCGACTGGATCGATTCGATGTGGAGTTTGATCTTCCCGACTGTTTTCTCCAGGAGTTTCCCCCTCCGATCTTTTTGACGACCCACTCGGAACTCGATGATGTCTCCCAGGGCGAAGTCGTGAATGCGGAGAACTTCGATCGACTGTTCCGCGGCCTCATCACCCCCGCGCAACTCGACGGGTTACGGATATTGGTGACGCAATTCCCCGAAGAAGAGTTCAATGCGACGCACGACCGTCACCTGCCTCGATTGTCATGTCAATTTCCACACAACCGGCCAATTCCACTTGAATCCCGATACCAGGCCGCAGGCGGACCGGCTTCGGCTCGATACGACGAGCATCCGGGGTCTCTACAACCAGCAGATCCATGGATCTAAACGCAGTCTCCGCTCAGTGGAGGATTTCTCCGAGTTTGAACAACGCACCGCGTATTTCAACGGCGATCCGATCCGGGCCATGAAAAAAGGCATGAATATGATCGATCGGCTACAGGTTGCCCATATGGCGCAAATGCAAAACATGATCGATTTTCCGCCTGCCTCCAAGCTCGATCCGATGACCGCCCGGCTGGATCGAAAGAAAGCCACGGAGCAGGAAATCCAAGGCGAAGAGCTCTTCTTCGGCAAGGCGCGTTGCGCCGCGTGTCATCAGCCGCCGGCCTATACCGATCACATGATGCACGACTTGATGCTGGAGCGGTTTGGCGCGGAGGCCGATGGTCCGATCAAGACCTTTGTGCTGCGAGGTATCAAAGATTCCCCTCCCTATTTGCATGATGGGCGCTTGCTCACCCTCGAGGACACGGTGGAGTTTTTCAATATTGTAGGAGGGACGCACTTAACGGATAAGGAGAAAAAGAGCCTCACGGCATTTTTACGGGCATTGTAGGGTGGCCAAAGTACTGAGGCGCGTCAGGGAGCGTGCCGCTTGATACCGACCGTTTTGAAGGCCTCCCTTCACCGTTGCGATTCAAAGGTTGCGTGAGCAGTTTTGATCAGGCCTGTCCCGGGCTTCTGACATAATGCTGGTGAAATAGCCGCGGTAGTCATACAGCCGACAATCAATCTCGATAACGAGGTTACGCCGCGTTGCTTATGATGAATGATGCCGGGGCGGAGCCGGCCGAAATCCTGGAGCAAACAGAGAGATCTTCTGTGTAAGCATAACGCAATCGAGGAGGAGCCATGAGAAAAACAATTTCCAATTTTGATGGTGGAAGTGAGCCTGGAAAGGTGGGATCGTGCGCCAAATCAGGAAGAGCACAGACAATGCGGCAGTATTTAAGACGCTATGTTTAATGCGAAATAGAATTACTTAGTCGGTTCGAGGTGAGGCTGGTGATTCATCGATTGGCGTAGCCGGGACAATTCCGTGTAAATGACCTTTCGGGCGCGGTTCTGATTACCCAACGGGCGGTGCTCCGTCACCGCATGCCAGGGATTATAGGAAAACTGTTGCGCCAGCATAGTTTGTTCGGCCGCATCGAATTTCTGCGACGGGATTCGTATTTTGGCGACTGGTACAAATGGCGACAGCTTCTCCGGCCACTCAATCGATGCATCTTCGATCGGCATCCGTCTCGGATCGGTTTGCAGCTGTACGAGAAAATCAAATTCCCACTCCCGGCTCTCCAACGTGACGTACATCGCCTGCCGCAACCAATCGTCCGGCGGGTTCCATGGGATCTTCGTTTTCGATTGGGGCCGGGCCCGCACTGAATATTTCATCGCTTGTCCTTCCCCGAGCAGGTACGGTACGCAACTCCAATAACGCACTTCCAGTGGGCTCGAGTTCATGCGGGCGTACAGGCCCTGCATCAGTGCGTCGAGATAATGCGAATCAAATGGGTTTAGAAAATAGAATACCGGAGTACGAGCATAGTTCGCGCGCTGTAGTTTCAGGTTTTCGACAATGTTCGGCGTGGTAAACGTAGGGCAGCTGATCCCGAGAAAATCCTGCGTGCCACCTTCATCGGGCAATAGCTTCTTTCCGGGCACTTCCATGAGCTTGATGCCGATGCTTAGAATACCAGCATCGGCGACATCAGGTGGCGAGAGTGGACCTGGACCACTGAATCGTATCCATGTCGGAAAGGTCCTTTCCTCCGCGAAGACGCCATGCCGGAATTTCTCGGACAACCCGTTCAGCACCTCCAATTGTGCCCGTACAATCCCGTAGGTCTTTGTATTGCCAGCCCGTTCGGCAACGGTGTCGTGGTACTGCCGCTGAGTGAAGCGCGCCATCTGATCCGCGATTGCCTGCGTGACTTCGGCCTCGCGATCGACCAGAAGTTCTTGACAGAGGCGGGTTTCAGGATTATGGTGCAGGGCTCGCAACAACAGCTGGACGACTTCCGCTATCGGCTGCTGAAATAGTCTGTTGAACCCGTCTCGGAAGAATGGGTCAATCCGGTGCTCGATCGTCACAAGACGAAGAATCAGATTGTTAACTCGAGAACCCAAATCCTGTAACATTCCGTGAAAATTATCAGATGAACCTACCGAAAAGCAATCGAGGCTGGTCCTGGCTGTTTCTCGGAGCGGCGCTTTTCAATTACGCCATTGGGTTTCCACTTTTGCTTGCGCGGCATTGGTCGTTCGATCTCTCTTATGTTGCCAGCGTGGGCCGCGATCCTATGGCATTGCTCCTTTGGGCCGACTTCGGTTTCGCGGTGATCCTAATTGGCTTTGGCTACCATATCATATCGAGGGATGTCACGAGGAACCGCGGTATCGTGATTCTCGGCATCGTGGCCAAGTTGTTCGATGTCGTGAATTTCACAACCCAGTTTTTGCTGGACCTGGCACAGCCCATTGTGCTGATTCCGGCATCGATAGACGGTTTGTTTGTGCTCGCGTTCTTGATGTTCTGGTTCAAGGGACCATCGCCGGAGCCAGCGCGGGTATAGTGGCGCTGAGCGCAAAATGACTGCAAGTCAGGAACAGTTGTAGGATTACTTGAAGGTGGCCCCGTGATTGCATTTCGTTCTCTTCATCGCCTCGCTCCTCTGGTTCGCCACCACCCAGTGGCTGCGGTGAAGCCAGGCTACCACTTAATCACACTGTCAGAATTTCCGGGGCCCCTTCTCTCCGTGTCTTTGGACGCGGCAGCAGCCCACCTTTCCTCTTAATTCCTCAATGCTAAGCGAGCGTTGATTACCTCCTGCGGAGATGGTCCTAAGTAAGGGCAGTGTGTTTCCTGCCGAATAGGCCGCCCGTCCAAAACGTGTGGGGGACACAACAACCCCCACATGTAATGAAGTACCTTTAGTGAACCCACTCAAATACAGCGCCACTTCTGTGTTCGAAAAGCGTACATCCTTTGGAGCTCTTCACTGACGTGCCCAGCAGATCAGTTAGATCCGCCGCTTCTCCATCACGAGCGAATTTAAATTCTGGGAAACTCGAATCACTGGGACGCGTTAAATCTTCTCGAAAAGCCGTTTCAAATTCACTTCGGATATATGCATCAAACACAATCGGCTCGTTTAGTGACAGCCGAAGTGGGGTTTGATGTAGTGTGGTTCGTTTTCTCAGCACCTCAGTTATTACCGCATTGGAGAAACCCATATGGTCAAAAAATTGGTAAGTGCAGCGCTGAAGGTCAGGAATAGGACGCGTCAGAATCCCAGCTGTGAACTTGAGAGGGGTAATGACGCCATACTGCATTAACGTGGAGAATGAATAGGCCACCAGACCGATTTTCCCGACAATGTCTTCGTTCGCACCGGTTTGTGTATTGAGAAAAATCTGGAATGGATTGCCATAACGTGTATCAACATATGCTTGGCCTATACTGGGACCGGCAATGCCGAGAACCTTGACGACACTATATCCATGATTCGCAAGGATTCGGGAGGCTGACGCGCTTCTCTGGACCCCGCCACTGTGGCCCGAAAGATATAAATGATCATAAGGGCCTGCCTTTTCCATCACGTATTTGGCCTCGGCATATGCCGGACCGTGGGACAGATTAAACATAGACCAGACTACATCTATGGCCGTGCCATGCTTATATGGAGGAGCGTAAACATCGTAGGCCGGATAGGCTTTTTGGGCATGAGCAGACCACAGACCCGTATCTTGTCCTGCCTCATCTCCTCCATAGATTCCTCGGGACAGAAAGATTTTCCGTCCGACCTTAGGGCTCGACAAGTCACGATCTTCGTGATCGGGCCCGGTATTAATTTGGAAAATCTGCCCTACCAACGGCACCTCTGAAAGAAAAGCGTGAAAGCCCGCTGGAAAAAAGCCATAGCTTGGTAGACTCGTGGTCTCTACATAAAGGGCCTTATATGCGT
>JBBQMJ010000057.1:0-12158 GCA_038328815.1 Fimbriimonadales bacterium
CAAGTCCTGCCTTGCCCTTGCCGCCCTTGCCGTCCTCGTCGCACCCGTTCAAGCCCAGAAATGGCGATTTGTCGTAACAGGTGACGGCCGCTCCGAAGGCAAGACTGGCCGAACTGGCGATAAGAACGGCGTGAACGTCGAAGGAATGAGGGTCCTAAACAAGGCAATCATCGCCGAGAAGCCGGACCTCTATTTATTCTCTGGCGACCTCGTTGAGGGGACAAAGACCGACGCGGCGGAAGAAGTTCAGTATCAGACCTGGATGGAAGCAATGAAGCCCGTCTACGACACCGGAATCAAGGTACTGCCCATCCGTGGCAACCATGAAATGCACTGCGAGCACCCCGCCGAATTATGGCGAAGGATGATCGGCGGCCCATCTGGGGTACCGAGCAATGGCCCCGCAGGCGAAGAAGGTCTCACATTCGCTTTTGAGTACCAGAACGCTTTGATCGTTGGCTTCGACCAGTTTTCTTCCGGAAGCGATGTTCCCAAAGTGAACCAGCCCTGGCTGGACGGGGTGTTGACGAAGAACACCAAGCCGCACGTATTTCTGTTCGCCCACAAGATGGCCTTCCGGTCAGGCCACCACGTCGACGGCATGGACAACGATGCGGTCGCGCGCGACAAGTTCTGGAACAGCATCGAAGCCGCCGGCGGGCGCACTTATTTCTGTGGCCATGACCATCTTTACGATCACCTGGCCATTACAGCCCCCTCCTGGCCGGAAGGCAAGTCAATCCACCAATACATAGTCGGGACCGCCGGCGCGCCCTTCTATCACGGCGAGGACCGTGCGGGAGTCAACGAGGACTGGAAGCTCACGCCCGTCTCGCACATCGAGGGCAAGCTTGGCTACGCGATTGTGGATGTCGATGGAAACAAGGTAACGATCACATACAAAGGGCAGGCCGCCTCAGGGGAATTTGAAGCCCTGGATACCTGGAGCTACGAAGTTCCGGCCAAGTAAGAGTCGGTACGTAAGCAGAGGATGATTCGTGCCACCCAGTCGGGCATCGGTGTAGTCGCAGGATGGCTTGTGCCTGCGTCCGGCATCCGGCCCCGCTGGTACCCTTAACTCATGTCAATCACTGAATCCCAGGTGCTGGATGCCCTGCGGAACGTCCAAGACCCAGACCTGCACCGCGACATCGTCACTCTGGGTTTCGTGAAGGACGTTTTCATCGATGGCTCAAAGATCTCCGCGACCATTGAACTGACCACCCCTGCTTGCCCGGTCCGCGAACAGTTGAAGTCTCAATGCGAAGAAGCTCTTTTGTCAATTGAAGGTGTAGAGACTGTCGAAATCACGATGACTGCGAGAGTCAGAGAGAGAGAGACCAAAGCAGAAGACCTAATCCCGGGCGTGAAACACTGCATTGCAATCGCCTCCGGCAAGGGCGGAGTGGGGAAGAGCACGGTGACCGTCAATCTCGCCATAGCCCTCGCCCAAACAGGCGCCAAAGTCGGCCTAATGGACGCCGACGTCTACGGCCCCAGCATCCCCATGATGATGGGATGTGCTGACGAGAAGCCGTTTACCAAGAATTCCAAAATCCTCCCGATCGAGCGCTATGGCCTGAAGATGATGTCCCTCGGCTTCCTACTTGAAGAAGGTCAAGCCGTCTTATGGAGGGGGCCGATGGTCGCGGGAACGGTGAAGCAACTTCTGCAAGACGTGGACTGGGGTGATCTGGACTACCTGCTTGTCGATCTTCCTCCTGGAACTGGCGATGCGCCCATGTCCCTCGCCCAGCTTGTGCCGCTTACAGGCGTAGTCATAGTGACCACACCCCACCACGTTGCGGCGAACATCGCAGGCAAGTCCGTCCAACTTTTCCGCAGGCTGAACGCACCAGTGATTGGAGTTGTCGAGAACATGGCCGGGTTCGTCTGTCCCAACTGCCAAACGGTAACACAGATTTTCGCGGGTCTCACAGGCGAGCAGCTCGCAAGTCAACTCGGGGTCCCGTACTTGGGCTCCATCCCCCTCGATCCCTCCGTCAGCAAAGCGGGCGACGATGGAATGCCATCGATCATCGCCTATCCAGAGCGGCCGCAAACAGAGTCGTTCAAATACATCGCCGGAAAGCTGGCACAGCAAGCCTCGATTGCAGCAATCGGAAAAGAGCCGGTTCTCGCAGAATAGTTCCGTGATAAACCGTTATATCTAACAGGCTAATCTGGTTATAATCTGCACGATGAGGACGATGATGTTTCTTTGCGTGCTGATGTTGATTTCTTGCGCCGCATTTGCGGGCGGCGCCCCCGCCCGAGAGCGAAAACTGCTGGACTTTGGCTGGCGCTTCCACTTGGGCCATGGGACCGATATCACGTCAGACTTTGGCTTCGGGACGGGCCTTCCGTTCGGAAAGGCCGGAGAAGCAGTCGGCGCTGCACGAGGCGGGTTCGACGACAGTTCCTGGCGCATCGTCAATCTTCCTCACGATTGGGCGGTAGAACTGGACTTCGTCCAGAACAACGACGGCCTCCACATCGCCCACGGCTCCAAGCCGATCAGCCGGGCCTATCCAGCAACCACCATTGGGTGGTACCGACGCACGTTCGATATTCCCGCCTCGGATAAAGGTAGGCGTCTTTCTGTCGAGTTCGACGGCGTATTCCGCGACAGCATGGTCTGGCTGAACGGCCACCTACTCGGCCGGGAGATGAGCGGATACAGCAGCTTCAGCTACGACATGACTGACTTCATCAACTACGGCGGCAGTAATGTGCTGTCCGTCCGCGTGGATGCCAGCCACTACGAAGGCTGGTTCTACGAAGGCGCCGGCATTTACCTCCACGTCTGGATTACCAAGACCGCTCCCATCCACAATCCGCAAAGTGGTGTCTTTGCAACCTCGGAAGTTGACGCCAATGGTGCGACCGTGACCGTCCAGACCGAAGTCGTCAACGATGGCGACACCGCCCAGACCGTTGGGTTAAAACTAGCACTAAGCGATCCTAACAACGCGAAGATCGCGGAGGCGACCACAGGAGGCGTGCACTTGGAACCTTGGTCCAGGCAGGTGGTAACCCAGAAGATCAAGATTTCGGATCCCCAGCTTTGGTCCCTGGAAAAGCCTCTCCTTTACTCAGCATCGACTTCGATCGAGGCCAACGGGGATGAATTGGATTCCTGCGACACCCATTTCGGCATCAGGACCCTCAAATGGGATGCAAACCAGGGTTTCTTCCTAAATGGCAAACATGTCGAAATCAAAGGCATGTGCAATCACCAAGACCACGCCGGCGTGGGCTCCGCCCTTCCCGATGCGATCCAGTATTTCAGAATCGAGAAGCTAAAGGAGATGGGTTGCAACGCCTATCGAAGTTCGCACAACGCGCCGACCCCCGAGCTCCTCGACGCCTGCGACAGGCTTGGCATGCTCGTCATGGACGAGAACCGCCTGCTCGATAGCTCCGAAGACGTCCTGGCCCAATTCACACGCCAGATCAAACGAGACCGCAACCATCCATCCGTGATCCTCTGGAGCATCGGAAACGAAGAATATGAGCAGAACAGCCCGAGGGGAACGGCAATAGCTACGACGCTAAAGCGACTCTGCCACACGCTAGATCCAACCCGTCTCACGACTTACGCAGGCAACAACGGAGCCCAATACGAAGGCGTCAACAGCATTGTGGATGTGCGCGGTTTCAACTATTCGCAAGACGCAACGGACCCCTATCACCTCGCGCATCCCGACCAATTCGAAATGGGCAGCGAAGTGGCAAGCACGCTTGCGACCCGTGGTGAATACGCTAAGGACGTTGAGAAAGGCTATATGCCCGCCTACGACATCGGTAAGCCCGACTGGGGCAACACGGCCGAAGAGTGGTGGACCCACTTCGCGGCTCGGCCCTACTTGGCAGGTGGCTTCGTGTGGACCGGGTTCGACTATCGTGGCGAGCCAACTCCCTACGGTTGGCCCTGCATCAGCTCCCATTTCGGCATCCTGGACACCTGCGGCTTCCCGAAGGACGACTTCTTCTATTACCAAGCATGGTGGTCTGGTCAGGACGTCTTACACATCCTGCCGCACTGGAACTGGCCAGGCAAGGAAGGACAGCCCATCGACGTTTGGTGCCATTCCAACCTGGACGAGGTTGAGCTGTTCTTGAACGGAAAGAGCCAAGGCCGCAAGACCATGAATCGCAACAGCCACCTGGAGTGGAAGGTTGTCTATCAACCGGGCACGCTCGAAGCCCGTGGCTACCGGGCTGGCAAGCTTGTAAAGACCGAGAAAGTCGAATCAACTGGCACAGCAGCCAAGTTGGTCATCACGCCTGACAGGCCGTCCATCAATGCCGACGGTGAAGATGTGTCGATGGTCACCATCTCAGCAGTTGACGATCAAGGACGCCTTGTTCCTTTCGCGGACAATGACATCAACTTTGACGTAGAAGGCGGCAACATCATCGGCATTGGAAACGGCAATCCCAGCAGCCACGAGGCAGACCGGTTCGTCCAAGAGGGCCGGTCGGTGAAGATCGAGGGTTGGCAGATGCAAGGCATTACCAGCGAGACCGATCCCGTCGCCCTGGCAGCAACGTGGCCCACGGCCAAGCCAATCGACATCTCCCACGGCGCAAGCCAAATGGCGCCAGGAACGGTCGCTGCTTTCCGCACAACATTCGAAGCGGCGCCCGAAATGCTCAACCATCATCTAACGATGTCGGTTGGTCAGATCGACGACTTCGGCTGGGTCTATTTGAACGGCAAGTTGATCGGTACGACGGATGAGTGGGATCGCACTTACTCGTACGATGTCAGCGAGCTGCTGCACGTGGGCGCAAACACGCTGGTCGTCGTCGTGAAGAACAACGGCGGGCAGGGTGGGTTGGGCCGAGGCGTTTCGCTTGGCTATCTCCTACCTCAGCCCAAGTATCACCGCAAACTATTCCACGGCCTGGCCCAGGTGATCGTCCAGTCGACGACGAAGGCAGGGAAGATTTCGCTGACGGCCGCCTCGGCTGGTGTGCAGGCGGCTGTTGTTGAGATCGAGGCGAAGCCGGCAGCTTTCCGCGGATATTAACGGAACGTCATCCCGACCGAAGCAGTGGCGAAGTGGAGGGACCGCGGTTGGTCACGCCGCGTTATCTTAATAGTGCCGTGCTTGCGATCACGTTCCCTCGACTTCGCTCGGGATGACGACCCGAGGACTTACTCCACGCCCCACTGCGTCTCGTCCAGCCACTCCTTCACAGGCGAATGCTCGAACTCCCTGAGGTACTCGTGCATGTACTCCTCCTGCCGAATCCACCTGAGAATCTGGTGCGGCGTCGCACGCCGCACCTCTTCGTCCGGTTCGGCGGGCCAGTCAATGGAATCGTAATTCTCAATGGGCAGCACCAACCTCTCCCCAAACAAACTCAAAACCCGAGCAGAGGGCGGCAGCGGCTGGAGTAGGGAAGCAATCGCCGCCGGGACGGGATCGCCTTCCTTCGCCTCCAAGAACTTCCGAGCACAGTTGGTCCCGACTTGCACAAGAGCGGCGTCAACGCACTCAAGAGCCTCTTCAATATCCGGCGTTGAAAACACAACGTGCGGCGCCTGCCCGCTGGCGAAACAGACTCGGGCAAAGCGGTCGAATAGGTCCAAGCGCTCTTCGTCGGCGTCATAAAGGCGCACCTCAAGCAGTCGCTCGCCATAGTAATTGGCAAGCGAGGCGATGACGGCGGGTGAGCAGCGGATGCTGCCTGCTCCGATTACTGCGAGTTTGAGCACTGCTAAGAGTTTATCCGTGTGGTCGCTCCCGCGACCTGCAAGGTATCCTCAATTCCTTCAATGGACGACTTCAGCCTCGAGCGTCCCGAACTTACTGGCTCACTCATCTCGATGGAGTTCGGAAGCGGGGGCAGAATCCAGCAAATCTGGGCTTCAGACCCAAATCAGCCTGAACAAGGCGAAGAATTCCAGTTCGTGTTGCCGCCGCTGGCCTTTGGCGAAGAGTTCGCCGAGGACTACTACCCTGGCACCATCCTGATCGGCGCCCGCACTAGTCCCGAAGACCCTTGGATCCTCAGCCGCAACACTGAAGCAGCGCCAATTGAAGGTGACGAGAACCCTTCAATCATCGAATTCCAGTACGAATTCGCATTGCTTCCTGAGATTTCAGCAACGGGAAGGTTCTACGAGCAACCAGGCACGGTCCCAGCCATCGTCTGGGATATTGAGCTGACCAACAACGGAAAATTGAGCCTGGAATTGGGCGAGTTGGCCTTTCCCTTTGCCCTCAACAATCTCTATGACGGTTTCCCAAGAACCGACGTCGGCGCGCGCGACCTCCTAAACGAGCGCGTCTACATTCACAAGTTCATTGGGGGAGCGGCAAGCTACATCTTCGCCCAGCGCATGACCGCTGAGCCCCCTGGCCTCCTGATCGTCCCCGGCGAGGACACCTCCTTCGAGTTCTATAATCACGTGCCGGCGTCATTGACAACACCGTACCGCTGGGAAGGAATCCCCGTTGTCTACGTCCACTCGAAGGCAGCCCTGGAAAGAGAAAGCTGGGCAGAGTGGTTTAACGAGCACACGTCACAAATCTTTGAGGCTGGCGAGACCAAGCGGTATCAGATCAGGTTCTTGCCCGGCGACCGCGATCGATCCGACAACGTGCATCTTTCGCTCCAGATGTCCGACCGGCCCTGCATGCGTCTAATCCCAGGCGCAGTAGCTCCTGCTCACGTAGGTATTGCGGTTGAAGTCGCAGGTGCCACGCCAACGCAGTTCACGACCGACGTGGAAGCCGAGCTAGAAACCGACGCTGACGAAGAAGGCGGGTTTTGCTTTGTTAAGCCAGCTAAGCCGGGCGCTGTAAGACTTACCTTCGTCGACACCAAAGACCGCGTGAGTCACGGCCACCTGCTATTTACTGAGCCGATTGAAGACCTCATCAAGCGACGCGCCGCATGGATTGTTGCGAACCAGGTTTTCAAGGACGAAGGCAACTTCAAGAACGCAATCCTCGTGACCGACGTCCAAGCGGACCATCAGCTTGCCGACCCCGAAGAATACGGCTCAGGCTTCGGTATTACCGGCAGCATGGCCGACGCCTTGTTCCTCGCAGAAAAGAACACGATCTACCCCGTGAAGGCAGAGATCAAAATCCTTGATGCCTATATCAAAGACTTTCTGAGGGACGATATCCAAAACCCCGCCGACGGCTCCGTAGGCAGCAGCTTCGGCGACCATCGGGCCGTCGCCTTCAATCAGGCCCGCCCCGCCCTTTACGGACTAGCGGCAAACCTCTACCACGCCATGGCCCGCATCGCCGCTGGTTATGGGGAGACGGAGTGGGACGCCGCCCGCTATCTAAGGGAAGCAGGGAAGACTATCGAGGCGCTTTACCGTGGCGGATTCCCGCGTGGCATCAAGTGGGCTGGCGTTCCTGGCATGCACGGCCTGCAAACCCTCCCATACGAACTGAAAGCAGAAGACGAGGACGAAGCGGCTTTGAACGCCGCGCGCTCCATGGGTGAAAGGGCTGCCGAGCTGATAAGAAGAAGAGTCCCGTTCGCTACGGACTCGCTCTGGAGCACGCAAGGGTTTGAAGAAGCCTTCTACGCTTCGCGCGTCTTGAGAAACGACGAGGCGGAGGAGCTGATTTTCCGATGCGCCTACGCCGCCCGATCTCATGCACCAAGCTGGTGGTGGTACGGCAGCGACAAGCGGTTCCTGGATGACCAAGATTCGCCCCATCCCGCCATGCTGGACAAAGGCGAAATGTGCCTCGGCCCAACAACCTCCGCCAACAGCCTCCTCTTCTTCGACGCGATGGACCGCGATTACACGGGTTTGCCGGAAAGCAGCATGCGCCTTGCCTTTGGTGGCTTGCTAGGCGTTTGGGCTCTAGTCCGCGCCGATGGCGCTGCGGCAATGGGTTTCTGCCCCGATTCAGCCTCGCGGCAGTACGGCATGTCGTGGCTAACCGGAGACGTAGGCCTCACGCTCTGGCACTACCTGCGCAACGTCGCCGCCACCGTCTTGCCCAGCCGCAACGCGGGCGTTGCCACCTTTGGTTGTCATTTCGAGATCGAGACCGATAAGGATGACGAATTCTTTGTCGTCAGGCCTTGGGATGGGGTTGGCCGGCGGATTGTCATCAGGCAGATCGGTTTGGAAGTAGAGACTTCGGGCCTCAAGATCGAAGAATTCCGGTTCGATTCACGCAAGCGGTATGCCGTCTTGAAGGTTCTAAACACCTCCGATAAGGAACATGAAGCTTCGGTTCGTATCAAAGGTCTGTGGGGCGATAGGTTCAAAGTGGACGGCCGTCCGATGCAGGCCGTTGACGGAGACCTGGCAATTGGGTTAAATGTTAGCCCCGGTGTCGTCACGGCTCTGGAAATTAAGGTGGACGAATGAACAACGCGATTCCTGAATGGTGGCTATATCTCTCCGGTCTCTTCTTCTTACTGAACATCGTGCTGATCGGGGCGCTGATTTTCTTCGTCTTGGAAGTGCGCAAGTTCCAGCAGACGCTTCAGCCCAAGATCACCGAGCTGACCGACAGGGTCAATGGCATTTCCAAGAATGTCGAAGATATTTCTGCCCACCTAAAGGACACGGTTACCGATGTTAGTGGCCGGGCCAGGCACGTGGCAGGCTCCGCCGATGCTATTGCCAGCATCGCTTCGGGTCAGATCGAAAGATTCGCCCCCGTGATCGGCGGGTTGATGACTGCTTACAAGCTATTCCAGGCAATCGCCGCCTTTCGCCACGCCGCAAATGAAAAGAGGGCGTCAAAAGCCGCCGTGCAAGCCCGGGCAATTGACAAAGCCCGCTCAAAAAAGCGATAATTCAAGTTCGCGACGCGGGGTGGAGCAGTCTGGTAGCTCGTCGGGCTCATAACCCGGAGGTCATAGGTTCAAATCCTATCCCCGCACCCAATTTTGAACCTGGAAGCGCTGAATCGTCAGCCTCCAGGTTTCTTCGTTTTTGTGACAAGGTAGCGACGCTGTCCTCAGCGTCTCCGGAGGCGTTGCCACAAGTCCGTTGTCCGGAAATGGGCCGACTTGGATTTGCCCGGGTTATGAGACATTTGAAACATGCCTTGAAGGTTAATCAATTTTGGATTTTGGATTTTGGATTTTGGATTTTGGATTGGCGGGATTGGCGGGATTGGTGGCGTTGCGGATTGGCGGATTTTTGGATTTCAAGGGCGTTGATTGGTAAGGGACTGATTCTATTTAGAATCCCCCTCCTTCGCCACGATGGGAATCGTGACTATGTTCCCCCGCCCGCTCCTCCCAGAGGCGTCGCTAAGCTGGGGCACCGGTTCTGCCGTCCATCGACTAGGTTGTCAAAGAGCATCGGTCGTCCCGCGTGAGGCAACCGAAATTTCAGACGTTTCAGGTGATCACGCGGCGATCTCTTTAGAAGGAAGGCTTTTTCGTTGATAGAATAGGGCATGCCGAACAAGGCTATAGCCTTCGAAAAGGTGACCTTTGAATCCTTTTGAAGGTCGATACCAGAAGATCGCGTCCGAGGGGAGAGCGGCCTGGTTTGCGGAAGATCGCTACGAACCCACGCTCGCATCCTGGCAGCATCGGCTTGAAGGACGTTCAGGCACGCTCCTTGAGATTGGATGTGGGGTTGGTCGCCTTGTGGGCCCCCTCTCCGAGTCCGGCTTCCAAGTGACCGGTGTCGATCTCTCCGCGACGGCGATCGAGTCGGCAAGGAAGAGGTACCCTGCCGCCACATTCCTGGTCATCGATATCCGGCAACCGTGGCCCTTTGATGAAGCGCAGTTCGATTTCGTTTTAGACAGCGACTGCCTCCACCACATCGCGCCGCCCTTCCGAGGCATGTTCTTCGATGAGGCGCTCCGCGTCCTGCGGCCGGGAGGCATGCTATTCGTCAAGACCAGCGTCGGCTTGCCACATGAGGATGATTACGCGATGTTGAGATATGACCCCGCCACGCGTTGCTGCACTGCCGGTGGCGAGGTGATCAACTACATGGCGGAACCCGAGGAGGTGCTCTCAGAGTGCGCCAAAGCTGGCTTTGTCATCCACAAGCACACGCTGACCCCTGGCGAACCAACCATAGGACAAATCCTTATCGACGCCCTGAAACCGCTGTGAATCCAAGTTATATGTGACGCGCCTACCCGCTTTCGCGAGAGACTTCGCGCCAGCAGAAATGCGATGCCGAATGGGGATGCCATCCGGTATCGCAACCTAATCCCCGCAACCTGCTAGTTAGCGGTTCCGTTCCACAACACGTCCAAAGTCTCCGGCGTAGTACCTGTCCCCTTAAGCTTGCCCATCTGGGTTACCTTCACGTGACCATCGACCCATCCGATGTTGATCAGCGTGTCGTTGGGACTGTAGCGGGGCCACAGATGGCCCTGTGAGTTAGCGTCGGGATAGGTTCCAGTCCAGCGGCTTGGCGGATCAATGCGCGCGTAGCCGACGGTTGTGGTCGTAAAGGTGTTCGTGCCTGGATCGTAGACGTCCTTAGCAGTAGCTTCGGCGAACAGAATCGTCTGCGCGCTGCTACTGATGGAAGTCAGTGAATTGCCAACGTAATAAGGGTTCTGTCCCCAGCCATTCGGATTCGGGGCATTGATCTTCGTGTTCAAATAGAAGTAGTTGAAACCATAGCTTGGCCAGGCACCGACAAGCAGATCGTAATAGGGACCTGAGGAGTCGAAACGATTGCCGTAAGCTGCAGGTCCCTGGGCAGTGTCTAGAGGATCAAGGAAGATCTTGTCCGACTTCGTGTATGGAAGAAGGAGAACTGGCCAGTAATAAAGCCCGGCCGTGGAAGGAACAGACATGTCACCGAAGTCCATGTAAAGCAGGGGTGGCGCATTGTCATCAAAATCGTTGAAGTACAGCGTGCTGCCGAGGCCAATTTGCTTCATGTTGCTTAAGCTCACGGCCTTCTTAGCGGCAAGTTTGGCTTGAGCAAAGACTGGGAAGAGAATGGCTGCGAGGATCGCAATAATCGCAATGACGACGAGGAGTTCGATCAGCGTGAATGCCCTGAGAAATCGCATACCGTCATTTCGGCATAATCAAAAATGCGAAGTTTTGCAAATTTGACGAATGAGGTTCTCAGATGACGTAAGATTGTTGTTACCGTCATGAAAGCTAAGAAAGAAGCAATTCGACTGTCACGGGTTTCCCTGACAGGATTCTTTGGACAATCAGTTATGTCAAATCAAATATGCTCTACATGAGCATATTAGGCCGCTCGCCGGTGATCGACGGGGACTTCGTGATTTAGGCTCTTTAGGGCATCCAATGTCTTGAAAAGGCTCGCCTCTAAATCCATTTCCAGACGCCGTAAGAGTTCCAGCTTAATCGACATCGTTTCCATGGCCTCGTCAACTGCGTCTGTTCCCGCTAGTGCCGAACGGACCAAGTGCTTCTTCAGAAGGCGCCTCTCGGTCTGAGACACTCTGCGCAGCCGTTCCAAAATATCTGAAGCGTGCTCAGCCAGATTTTGCGAAAATGCATCATCAACTTTTACAGGTACCGATTGAAGCTCCTCGCTGGCGCCGACGAGGTCAAGCGATCTCTTGCAGCGAGAAGAATGGCTGTATGCCTCTTCCAATTGCTTTCGCCACCTGGCGGCAACAATGCGGCCTACTTCGCCGAATTGAATCCCCGAGAGGTACAGCGGCTTAGGCGCCATCACCATTCGCGAATGCCGAATTTCGCCCTCCAGCCTTAGCTCTTCGCCGTCAAGGTCGCAGAGCAGAGTTGCCGTGATGCAGGGCTGAAGCGGTTTGTCGGTCAAGATTCCGACTCCCTGCTTTGAGATATCCCATATTGCAGTTCGGATAATCTCGCCGCTGTATTCCAACAGTCCAGTGAAATCAGTTGTGGCCTTGCGCGCGGTCTGATGGTTTGCCGTTCGCTTGATCTCGGAGACGGCCGTCATCATGTAGCAAAATTGTGTGGGCTGAGGAAGTGTTGCCCCGCCATCCATAAATATAGGGGACTTTCGGTGAAGCATCTCTTCCTGATCTTCAGTCTGGAGCTTGGCGTTAAAGCAGACTGTCAGGCCATCGCTCTGAGCCGAAATCAAGAATAGTCCGGAAAGAGGAAGCGCGGAATCGGTCGCCACCCAAATCTCTGGCAGGTTCAAATCGTAAATCCATCCACTTACCGACGACTGGCTATTACGGTGGTATATA
>JBBQMJ010000058.1:0-12105 GCA_038328815.1 Fimbriimonadales bacterium
TCAAGCAATGGTGGAGGTCGACGAGCAAGAAAGGCGGGTGGTGGAGGCGAAAACGAAGAATGTATGCGACCAATTCCAGGCTCTTGGAGCGAGAGCGCACTCCCGAGTCGAGTTCGGATATCCCAATTCGCTTATTGAAGATGCGATGCGCGAAACAGGAGCCGACCTGCTTATTCTAGGTGCCCACGGCCACGGCTTCATCGAACGATTGGCGGTAGGAAGTGTCTCGATGGATCGGGCCACTAGCGAAAAGTACTCGGTTTTGGTCGTGAGGTCGTAATGGGGCGCACCGACCGTCTTGTCGCTTCCGTTACCCTCAGTCCTTGCGTGGATAATGTGCTCTTCGTTGACCCGTTAAATGTGGGAGACAGGAACCAGGTACTACAAGTCGAAAGGGATGCTGGCGGAAAGGGCGTCAATCTTGCTAGGGCCATCCATCGTCTCGGAGGCGATGCATTAGCCACGGGGTTCTTGGGTGGACACACTGGGGCACTGATTACGTCTGTCTTAGATGCGGAAGGGGTGGCTCACGACTTTGTTCGCACGCGCTCGGAATCGCGTACAAATTGGTACATCGAATGTGCGAACCAGCAGCCGACAGCCCTTAGTGGGATCAGCCCCCTGATTCGGGCCGAAGAACTGGCGATGTTGGAAGGAGAGCTCTCGATTCTCTTTCGAGACTCGGCTTGGGTTGCGCTGGGCGGCGCAGTTCCTAGAGGCGTTAGCCATGAGATCTATGCCCAGTTGACCGAAATGGCGCATCAGTACGGCTGCAAGGTGCTCATTGATTCTGATGGTGATGCCCTGGATATCGGGCTAAATGCGGGGCCGGACTTAATTAAGCCGAACGTGCATGAGGCAGAAAGACTCGTGGGCAGGAAGATTGGGACGGAAGCGGAAGCCTTAGATGCCGCCGAAGATTTGTTGGATCGCCTGAAGGAGATTGGAGGCGAAAAAGTTGGCTACTCGCCCGTTGTCATATTGTCCCGAGGAAGCGACGGCGCCGTGATGTGTTGCTCGAAGGGCCGATATGGCGGCCGGGCTCCCTCAGTGAAAGTGCGGAGCACCATTGGCAGCGGGGATTCAATGCTGGCGGCCGTGATCTGGGCGATGCAGGAGCAGAAGGCGCCTGAAGATTGGCTTCGCTGGGGCATTGCGGCCGGAGCAGCAACAGCAGTGACTACCGGATCGGAAATCGGATCTCTGTCACTGATCCTCCAGCTTCTTGACCAAACACGGGTCGAGCGAGTTTGATGGTTTAGGCCCCAAGTCCTAATAATTCTGCGGTGCTTTTGCATGACAAGAAATTGATGGCTTGACCACCTAGCGCAAAGGTAGCAAAATTCCCAGAGCAGTAGCGCGGCTTTATGACGCTCGGCCTTCGTAGTCTTAAGGTAGAGGGGAACAACATAGATGGATGCAGTAAGTTGGAATCGATTCCAGTTCGGATTCTTGATCACTTATCACTATCTATTTCCCCAACTCACGATGGGCCTTGCGCTCATCATCCTCATTCTAAAAATCCTTGCCATCCGGAAGCAAGACGAGCGGTACGATAGCGCTGCCCAGTTCTGGGCAAAGATTTTCGGAATCAACTTCGCCGTGGGTGTTGTGACTGGTATCCCGATGGAGTTCCAGTTCGGAACCAACTGGGCTCAGTTTTCCAACTTCGCGGGCGGCGTTATTAGCTTGACCCTGGCGCTTGAGGGGCTCTTTGCCTTCTTCGCTGAGTCCGCATTTCTCGGCCTTTTCCTATACGGCCGTAAGAGATTGGGGCCTAAGCTCCATTTGTTCTCGGCGTTCATGGTCTTTGCCGGTTCATGGCTCTCCGGTTACTTCATCATCGCGACGAATGCCTTCATGCAGCACCCCGTTGGCTACGAGATTGGCAAGAGCGGCGCTCTGCAACTTGCCGATATGTGGGCCTACCTTTTGAATCCTTGGGCAATCTGGCAGTACCTGCATAACATGACCGCCGCGGTCATAACGGGCTCGTTCGTGGTCTGCGCAGTGGGCGCTTACTACATCCTCTCCGACCGCCACAACGAGGTAGCGCGCAAGTTCACCACAGTTGGTGTCGTGACTGGGCTTATCGCTTGCATTATCATCCTATTCCCAACCGGCGACCAGCACGGCAAGATGATGGCGAAGTATCAGCCTGCCGCTCTTGCAGCCATGGAAGGGAAGTTTGAAACGAGCGACAAAGCCGAGATGGCCCTTATTGGCCAGCCCGATATCGTCAATCGAAAATTGGACAATCCGCTCGTCGTCCCCTACGTCCTCAGCTTTTTGGCATATGGCTCCTTTGGAGCGGAAGTAAAGGGCATGAACGATATGCCTAAGGATGAACTGCCGGACAATATCGAGTTGTTGTACTACGGCTATCACATCATGGTCGGCCTTGGCACGATCTTCATCCTGCTGATGGTGACCGCGGCGATCAAGCTGAAGCGCAACACACTCTTTAGCTCACGATATCTGCTCTGGATACTGATGTTCGCATTCCCGTTCCCCTACATCGCGACTACCTTCGGCTGGATGACGGCAGAGCTGGGACGCCAGCCTTGGACCGTGTACGGCTTGCAGCGCACAGTGCATGCAAGCTCGCCCCTCGTTAGCGGCGGTTCGATCGCCTTTAGCTCACTCGGCTTCATGGGCCTCTATCTGGTGATGGGAGTGCTGTTCCTCTACTTGATCGGGAAGCAAATCGCCGGCGGGCCGCCGGAAGCGGAAGGAACACTGGCGGAGGCCGCTTAAGTCATGGAAACAACCTGGTTTATTATTGTCTCGCTCATGATGGCCACCTATGTGGTGCTGGACGGATTTGACTTCGGCGCGGGCATCTTGCATCTGTTCATTGCCAAGACTGACATTGAGCGACGCTCGGTCATCGCTGCCATTGGGCCGCTGTGGGATGGCAACGAGGTTTGGCTGCTCGCTGGTGGTGGCGTTCTCTTCTTCTCCTTTCCCCGTGCCTATTCGGCCGGTTTCAGCGGGTTCTACCTGCCGCTCACCATGGTCCTTTGGTTGCTGATCATGCGGGGCATCTCAATAGAATTTCGGTCGCTTGAGAAATCAACCCTTTGGCGCAGCTTCTGGGATGGCGTGTTCTTTCTGTCGTCCGCGCTGATGGCAATCGTCCTTGGCGCCGCCCTTGGCAACGTTATTCGAGGTGTGCCGTTGGAAAAGAGCGGCTTTTTCTCAGGTCCCCTCTTTACGGATTTCGCGACCGGCGAGCACCCGGGCGTACTTGATTGGTACACCGTGCTTGTTGGTCTCTTTGCCTTTGCGATGCTTGCCATGCATGGCGCGCTTTACTTAAGGATGAAGCTTGTTGGTGAGATTCGGGCAAGGGCCGCTGCTGCGGCCAAGAAGCTATTTGTAGCGGTGGTGATATTGGGCGTTCTGGCTACAGGTGCTACTCAGATTGTGCAGCCAAGCATCTTCGAGCACCTTCGCGGGGGACCCTTTGGCTGGTTCTTAGTTTTCGCCGTCGTGGCTAGCCTAGTTGCCATTCCGCTCACGTACAAAAAAGCTGGTGAAGGCGCGCCGTTCCTTGCCTCGTGTGCCCTCATCGCAACGATGCTTGCAGCGACGGCTGCCGGCGTCTACCCGACGCTGCTTAGCTCGACAATTGATCCCGCTTACTCGCTCAACATCTCAAATGCCTCGGCAGGCGGTATCGGGCTCAATGTCGGGATCTACTGGTGGGTCGCCGCCATGATCATCACGATCGGCTACTTCATTTACCTATTCAAGACGTTCGGCGGGAAGGTCGATCTTGAGGAAGGCTACGGGCATTAGTAGCCTTCCTCAACTGGGCATTTTGGAACTGCAATAGCCCCTACTCGTCTGTCCAATGGATTAAACCAAGAAGGCATTTATGAAGACAATCAAAATATTGGCCCTGGCATTAGCCGTATCGGCAGCCGTAATGGGTTCAGCGCAGTACGGTGGTGGGACGCAGGGCGATAACCGCCAGCATGACGACTACACCCAGCACGACCAAAGGTTTATGCGGGACACTGGATCCAGCAACTGGGGTATGCGAGAGGAATCTAGCTTGATAAAACAACTAGGTCTCCACGGCGATCAGGCAAATCGGGTTCGACAGCTTCAGCAAAGAACGGCGAAGCGCCTGTCGGGCCAGTCCCGAGACCGGGCGTCCGTGCTAGATGCCGGTCGGGAGTTTCATCTTGAACTGGCTCGCATCCTCGATCGGGATCAGGATGCTCACTATTCCGAGCTTTGGCGTGATGCCTTGCGCCGACATCAGAATTGGCTCACGTGGCAGTTTGACGTAACCAAGCGAACGGCTCAAAGACTGCACCTCGACCAGCGTCAGAAAGACCGTTTCAACGATTTGACCCGTGAGACCGGCCATCAGATCGACGATGCATTGGGCTTTCGAAGCGACTCAGGCTCGAGCCGGAATCACTTCTCGGAGGCCATTGATTCGGCTGCTACGTCGTACACTCGATCTGTGATGGACCTGCTGGATGACAAGCAGAGGTCAACCCTACGGGATGCACTTAGGAAGGCCGTTACCAACCGTAGTTCAGACGAGAGATTCCGAGACGAATGGGTTCACTCTCTCTAGTCAAAAATCTTAAGGGACGGCCGGTGCCGCCCCTTCGATCGCCAGTCTATACGGAAAGTGGCTTTGCCTTCGGCTCGTCGGGTTGGGTCTTGTTTGTCATCTTTGAAAGCTCGTTATAGGCTGCTGTTGGGCCGAGTACTCGTCTTTCGCCCTTGTCATCGATCCATACAATAGTAGGAGTCAATTCAAAGCCGAGGCTCTTCGCTAGCTCGCTGTCTGAATCAACTCGTTTGCGCCCGCTCTTGCGGCCTACGACGGATTTGCTCCATTTCTTGATGAGCTTTTCCTCGTCATCGGAGTCCTGATCAACAGCAAACCCTTCGTCCAAGTAGTCCCAAAACTTGGCGGGTGGCACTTCTTCTGCAAGCTCCATCATGCTAAGCGCGCTCTCGTGCTTTAGGAAGTGCCTGTAGGCCAGCCTGGCGTCCTTGGTCCGCGCAAGTGAGCGAAATTTGGGATACCAGTAGCGGCAAGCTGGGCAGCTCAAGTCGCCAAAGAAGACTATTGTGGGAGGCCCGGTGCCTATTGTATGGCTCGGCTCGGGAATGATCTGAGCGTTAGGGCGCGAGATGACCGCAGTCGCCGAGAAGGGAACAGGTTTGTCCTGTCCTTCGCCAACGCTGGCAAAGGGTAACAGGAACGAAAGGAATCCCACGAAGATTGTCGAGAAGGAAAACAAGGCTCGCCAGAGTAGCTGGAACTGCCTCGGCTCCTGCGCGGCGATTTGCCCCCAGCAGGCGAAAAGAACTGCCGTGCACACCGCGGACCCAAGACACCATTGGCAAACCGCGTGGATCTTGAAGATTGCCAGATACATCAGGACGGCGCTGGTAACAAGCCCGACTGAGCTCCAAACAAAGCCAGCGATTTTGGCAAACTTACCGCCAGTCATCTCAAGGACAAGCCAAAACACCGCCATCGCGTAAAAAAGGATGCCCAAACCGGAAGTGGGGATGGGGCCCAAATGGGCGTACTTGCTGCCCAGGACTGTGGCGCAGGACTGTGTGGCGCCACAAAGTGGGACACGTTCTTGCAAGTCCAACGCGGTCAAATGCATCGCAATGGAGAGGCCCGTTACGCTTGTCAGCAAGGTAAGGCTTCGCCAATTCAAAACGCGCGCTAGGGATTTTGCCATTGAATGTTGGTAAGCCCCCTATTTGTGACATATAATTTGGTCACACGTTGAGATGCGTGGGAGACACTTATGAAACTGATGGCAAAGTTGACCTTGATGATGGGCGCTCTCTGCGTTTGTGCATTCTTATCCGCTCCTACGCTAGCTCATTCCAGCAACGCGCCAAAGTACAACACAGGCCCCAAAGTTCATGCGAACGTGGCAAAGCCGGTTCCTCCTCCCAAGCACGCCCCTGCTGGTAATCCGCCCGAACAGGGTCCGTCGCCTTGCGGCTAGGGTCGCTGAGGGATCGTTCAGCATAGCTTCTTGAATTTCAATTCAGGGGTAGAACAAGCACTGTGATCGACTGGGCTCATGCTTGGCCTTCCGTGCTCGCCTCCTTTCTGGCCTCGGTCGTGGAGTTTGTCGAGGCATTGACGATTATCCTAGCGGTTGGCACCGTGCGTGGCTGGCGGCCTGCGCTTATCGGAGCCGGGATCGGTTTTCTGCTCCTTACGGTTTCCGTAATTCTGTTTGGTCCTCTCCTCCAGCGCGTGCCTCTGGCCTCTTTGCAAATCGTCGCTGGCGTGCTCCTGCTTTTCTTTGGGATGCGTTGGCTACGCAAAGCGATCCTCCGCTCTGCAGGCGTGCTCAAAATGCATGACGAGGAAGCGATTTACGAAGAAGAGGTCGAAGAACTGGCCCAAGGCGCCAAGCCCAAGAAGGGTCGGCTTGATATGGTTGCTGTGGCCACCACGTTCAAGGCCGTAGTGATCGAGGGTCTCGAAGTTGTGTTCATCGTGATCGCGACAGGCGCAGTGGGACACATGATAGTCCCTGCTTCGATTGGGGCTGCTGCCGCGGGCCTTGTGGTGATCCTGCTCGGGTTGGCTATCCATAAGCCGCTTTCTCGGGTTCCGGAGAACACGCTTAAGTTTGTTGTCGGGTTGCTCCTGTCTTCTTTCGGAGTGTTTTGGCTCGGCGAAGGCCTTGGGTTCCCTTGGCCCGGTGAAGACATTTCACTACTTGTCATTCTCATGGCGTTCATTGCTGTTTCCTGGTCAGGTGTAGGGCTCGCTCGAGCCGCTAGGAGACTGGCTTGAAGGTACTCACGGGCATCATGCAGGAGCTTTGGGGGCTATTCGTTGAAGACGGAAGCTACGCTGTGGCAATTGCGGTTTGGCTTGCTATCGTCGGCTTTGGGCTTTCCAGACTCTCGCTGGATTCATTGAAGGGTCCGATTCTATTTTGCGGCCTTGCGATCGTGCTTCTCGAGAACGTACGCCGCTCCGCAATTAAGAAAAATGGCTAGCCGAGGATCGCGTCGGCAGCGAGCACTGAGGTGGTTTCGCCTTCGACCGAGCAAATGAGTTGACCTTCCGGCCCGATTCCAAGTGCCGTCGCTTCTTTGCCATCTAACAGCTTGTACTTCTTGCCCGGCGTATGATCGAACAAGTGCCAAATCGGCGCAAGCTCTGCCCAAGTCGCTGGCTCAGGAAGGGGTTTCAGACGCTGAATGATGGTCTCCGCGATCGAAGTCGGCTCGTAAAGGCCACCGTGATACAGGTGCACGCTCGTGGCCGTTTCTTTGATCGCCGCCGGGAATGTCTTCTGATTGAGATTTAGCCCAACTCCTACTACCGGCACCAGGCGACCGTCTTGGTCCGGAATCAGCTCTGTTAAAATGCCACCAGCTTTCTGGTAGCCAAGGATCAAGTCGTTGGGCCATTGGAGCATCGCATGAATCGCGCCTGCGGCGGCAATGGCGACGCTCATGCCGATTAGGTAGGGCTTCGGATGATCTGTGTAGTCACGAAAGATCAGAGACATGGTGAGTGACGTGTCTTTTTCGCTGATCCATTCGCGGCCAAAGCGACCGCGTCCCTTGGTCTGATGATGGGCGAGCACCGCTCCCACATTCTCACCGTGCTTCAGAAAGTCAGCGGCGATTTCTTGGGTCGATGCGACCGCAACGAACTCCCTCATTTCGCCATTTATGAGCGGCGATTTCACTCGATCTCCATGTGAAATGGTGCCGCCGGCGAGGAGTGGGTAAGTGCGCCTACGGAAATTAGGTCTACGCCGGTCTTGGCGACTCCGGCAACCGTGTCAAGGCTGATTCCGCCACTGGCCTCAAACAGGCAGGCACCGCTGTATTTGGTCACCGCCTCTCTCATCATGAAGGGGTCCATGTTGTCGAGCAGAATCACATCTGCTCTGGCCTCGACGGCCTCTTTGACCTGAGCAAGCGATTCGCACTCGACTTCAATCTTGCTCATATGCGAGGCGTAGCCGCGGACAGCCTCAACAGCTTTTCGAATGCTCCCCGTGGCAGCAATGTGGTTGTCTTTGAGCACCGCGCCGTCGTACAGTCCCATCCGGTGGTTGTGGCCACCACCACACCTGACTGCGTATTTCTGTAAGACGCGTATACCGGGAATAGTCTTTCTTATGTCCACGATACGAGCCTTGGTCCCCTTGACTTTGTCAACAAACTGGCCTGTCAGCGTGGCTACGCCGCTCATGTGCATGAGGAAGTTGAGGGATGTGCGTTCTGCCGTGAGTACGCGTCGCGCAAGATGGTAGCCCTCGATGACGACATCGCCGCGGCGGAAGTAGTCGCCATCCACCTTTCGGATATTGACGTTGGCCTCCTCGGGATCAGGGCCGTAGGGGGCGAGCAGGTGCTCTGCGATGCCTACGCCGCTAAGTATTCCTTCCCCTTGCGCCTCGATCCGCCAACTGACCATAAGGTCAGGTGCTAGACAGCTGGACGTAATATCGCCGTTGCCCACGTCCTCAGCCATCGCGTCTTCAACAATCGTCCACCAGTTATGGGGTTCGGGTTCTAGCCAAGCTCTCACTGGATTCGGTTTACCCGTTTCCAGCTGTTTTCGATTTGCCTTTAGTACGCGGGCGGGCCGGATTTGAGCCTGTTGGAGGCTAAGGAGTGTAGTCGCGGGATGGTTCGAGGTTATTGCATTGGGAGAATCGCATCGGTGAGGAGGTGTTATATCATTCCGAACTCCGTGTGTGGAATCTCGCCGTCAGAGCTAATTGGTAACGGGTTGCCTGTCCAAAGCAATTAGCGCTTCAGCGGCGATTTCTTGGGTCGATGCGACCACATCGAACTCCCTCATTTTCGCCATTTATGAGCGGCGATTTCACTCGATCTCCATGTGAAACGACGCCGCAGGCGCGGAATGGGTAAGCGCGCCGACTGAAATGAGATCCACGCCGGTCTTTGCGACTCCGGCAACCGTGTCAAGGCTAATTCCGCCACTGGCCTCAAACAGGCATGTGCCGCCGTATTTGGTCACTGCCTCGCGCATCATAAAGGGGTCCATGTTGTCGAGCAAGATCACATCCGCCCTGGCCTCGACCGCCTCCTTAACTTGAGCCAACGACTCACACTCGACTTCAATCTTGCTCATGTGCGAGGCGTAGCCCCGCACGGCTTCGACCGCCTTTCGAATGCTTCCCATGGCGGCAATATGGTTATCCTTCAGCATCGCGCCATCGTACAGCCCCATCCGGTGGTTGTGGCCCCCGCCGCACCTGACTGCGTATTTCTGTAAGACGCGTATACCGGGGATAGTCTTTCTCGTATCCACGATTCGTGCCTTGGTTCCCTTGATCTTGTCGACAAACTGGCCGGTTAGTGTGGCGACCCCACTCATGTGCATGAGAAAGTTCAGAGAAGTTCGCTCTGCCATGAGCACTCGCCGCGCGAGGTGGTAGCCCTCGATGACGACATCGCCGCGGCGGAAGTAGTCGCCATCTACCTTTCGGATATTGACGTTGGCCTCCTCGGGATCAGGGCCATAGGGAGCAAGAAGGTGCTCTGCGATGCCTACGCCACTAAGAATTCCTTCTCCCTGGGCCTCAATCTGCCAACTGACCATCAGGTCAGGTGCAAGGCAGCCGGACGTAATATCGCCGTTGCCCACGTCTTCAGCCATCGCGTCTTCAACAATCGTCCACCAGTTATGGGGTTCGGGTTCTAGCCAAGCGCTCACTGGATTCGGTTTACCCGTTTCCTGCTGTTTTCGATTTGTCTTTTGCGTTAGCCCCCGTGAGAAGAGACACTGCTTGTGTCATTCCGAACTCTGAATGAGGAACCTTGCTGTCCCAGCTAATTGGTCGTGTGCAGCGTGCCCAAATCAATTAGCGCTTCCGGCTGGATCTCTCACACAGAGTTCGGGAATACAGCAATCTCAACGAATCTGTCGAAATGGGACAGATCCGTTTGTGCCTGACTCCGCACTTACGGAAGCTCAATCCCAATACGTGCGCTCAATTCTTCGAGCAGCAGCTCGTATGGAACTTCAATTCCATTTCGTGACCACCCAATGGGCACCTTCAAGCGACCGGCAACCACGTAAGCATACGGCTTAATCGCGACCGTGCTGTTCTCAAGTAGCAAGATCGTCTTGTCGCCTCTGTCCTCAATTCCCGTGATGTCCTTATACCGGACCTTCTTCGTCGACGAAGACTTGATAATTTCGAAGGAATCATCCGACAGGACGTATTCGCTCGCCATCACCTGGTTGTGAGCGAGGTCGGTAAGAGCGCCGCGGCCAAAATCCATCAAGGCGCCAGCAGCGGATTTAACGTTCGCGCCGAGCGTGCGAGCGTCTCCGGGGAGCGATAGCAACCGGCTCTTCTCCTGCGCGCTTTTGCGCTTGCTGGTCGCGCCGGTTTCCAGCCACCGAATAGCCTCGCCCGGTTTGTATCGCACCTGATCCATGCTGATTAGATTATGGATGATCACTTCTCACTAGATTACGGTGAGATGATCGGCGGGTTGCGAAGTCCTGGGTCGAAGCTCCAGGGCCATAATTGGACCGTCGTGACGATCAGGACTAGGAATCGACTGAAAGAGGGCCTCAAATACGCCTTGCTTTCATTTATCGGCTACCCGATTTATGTTGCCTTAACACGTAACGTTGAATGGCTTGACGTGGGGACGATCCTAATCCTCTTACTGATCGCAATCCCGATGCTGCTGAGCGTCAAGTACAGGGTTTACCCTGTTCTGAGGCGGGCTCCGTTTGCCTTAGCGATTTTGGGAATGACGCTCTGCTTGTGCCTGGCGATAGGTTTCAGTTATGTAGCAGCAGTTTGGGCTTCAAGCGCCCTGGACGTTCGCGCGGGCCCGATATCGCCGGAAACAATTGCGCGCTCCTTGGACCGCCTCAGCACCAGCAAGAACAATCACGTTGTTGTTGGGCTAAGCATCCTTGGCGCAACGCTGGCCACCGGCACTTTAGCCACTTTGGTTGGCCGTAAGCTTGGCAAGGGAGTCTTGGTGAATTGGATCACCGGACGTTATCATCACCCGCGACTTGAGAAGCGCGCCTTCATGATGATCGACCTTAAAGGCTCTACGACTCTTGCCGAAAAGTTAGGAAACTTGGCATTCAGCTCCTTTGTGAGCGAGTTCTTCCATGATGTCAGCGATGCGGTCGAAGAGACTGAAGGAGAGGTCTCTCACTATGTTGGAGACGAGGTCGTCATTTCCTGGCCGCCTCGCGCCGCTTTTCGAAATGATAACTGCCTTCGGTGCTTCGCAGAGGTCTCTAACAGCATTGCGTCACGCAGCGGCTTCTATCTTGCGAAGTTCGGTTTCGTGCCTGAATTTCGAGCCGGCTTGCACTGGGGAGAGGTCGTGGTAACCGAAGTCGGAGACATGAAAAGTGAGATTGTCTTTCATGGGGACGTGTTAAACACGACGGCGCGGATCCAGGGTCAATGTAAGGAGCTTGGTGTCTCTTTATTGTTCTCGAACGAAGTCGCCAACCAACTAAGCACCGGGGTTAGAGCCGTCATGTCATCAAGAGGCGACTTTCAGCTTAAGGGCAAAGAGCTAAAGGTCTCGCTGTTCTGTTTGGTGGACCCCGACCGTGAGGAGACCAGTTAGCTCATGGGGAACCTCAGGGAGTGGTTCAAGGAGTTCTGGCGATACGTTCGCTGCCAGCCGACCGACCCTATTCTGTGGCACTGCAAGCCGCTTCTAATAGTCACACCTCGTCGTGAGGTGCTTGAGCGGTTTGACGTTGCAGACGTCGTCTTCACGCCTGCTGGCGCTGGGTCAACCAGTGGCACTGCCGAAATCGTCAACCGGGAAGGGGACAATGCCCTCTGGCACATTGAAGTGGACCGAATCACGATCAACCGGGGCCGCCGCCGCTCGATCACCAGCGGCAGGGAAGGAGTGACCTTGTTCGGTAAGACGGGAAACAAGCGTGTGCGCTGGCATACGGATGGTCTTGCCGACAGGTTCTACTACGAACTCCATCACGGTCTTTTCCAAACGACGGAACACCTAGAAAACGAACTCTCGCCCGATGCGGACAACGAGAACTATCCTATAGGTTAAACGGCGTGT
>JBBQMJ010000059.1:0-12043 GCA_038328815.1 Fimbriimonadales bacterium
AACATGAGCATTGAGCACAACCTTATTTGGGGCAGCCATTTGGCTGATGTTCCGGCGCTGCTGTTTCTTGGAAGTAGCTGTGTCTATCCCCGAGAGACGCCTCAGCCCATTCCAGAGACTGCATTGCTTAGTGACCGGCCCGAGCCGACTAACGCTCCCTACGCAATTGCCAAGATCGCCGGAATTTACCTTTGCGATTCGATCACCAAGCAGTTTGGGCGACGTTATTTCACTGCCATGCCGCCCAACGTTTACGGGCCGAATGACAATTTCGACTTGAAGACCTCTCATGTGCTGCCAGCGCTGATCCGCAAGTTTCATGAGGCTAAGCCGGATAAGCCGGTCGAGGTCTGGGGGACGGGGACTCCCAAGCGCGAATTTTTACATTCCGACGATGTGGCAGACGCGTTGCTGTTTCTTTTGAACCACGAGGGGGCAGAGGGGCTTTACAACGTGGGGACGGGGAAATCGATTACGATTCGCCATCTCGCGGAGTCGATCCAACGTGTTGCGGAGCACAGCGGTCCATTGGTTTGGAACACGGATATGCCTGACGGTTTTCCTGAGAAGACGATGGATGTCACCAAGCTGCACGGCATGGGCTGGCAGCATAAGATTGAATTGGAAGACGGTATACGCAGCGCCTACGATTGGTTTGTGGGGAATAAGGCCTAGGCGAATGCGCGGGTGTAGGGTGGGGCGTGCCTGGCGAGGGTATATCCCGCCCCTACAGGGGCTCAGGCGCTGCGGCATCAAACCCAGGGCGTTGCCCTGGGCTATGTTATTTCGGCCCTTCAGGCCTTCCGGAGCAAGGGCTTTAGGAGCTTGAATTGCGGTGCTTGGAGACACGTCAACGGTTGCAAGACAGGCCGCGGAGAAGTTGGTATGGCAATCGCTCTTCAGCGTGATCGGGCCGTCCAGTTCTCTGCCGGAACGCCGGTAAAAGACATCCGGCGCCTACCCGGGTTTCTTGACGATCCGCTGCTTGATTTCGACCGCTGGGTTGCCGGCGTAGATCATGTAGGGCTTTGTGTTTTGCGAAACGATCGCGCCGGCGGCGATTACTGAGTGGGCAGCGATCGTCACTCCGGACAGCACAACTGCCCGGGAGGCGATCCAGGCGCCATCTTCGATGGTGATCGGTTTTACGCTCTTTCCGAAGGCGGGATCGGTCCAGTCGTGGTTGCCGCAGCAGAGGTACACGTCTTGCGACAGGCAGACGTTATTTCCGAGCTTCACAGGCGCCAGCGAATCGATCCAGCTACGCTCTCCAATCCAACAGTTGGCGCCCATCTCCAAGTTCCAAGGCGACTTGACGCTGATGCCAGGCTTGAAAAGGCAACCGGGGCCGATCTTCGCTCCAAACATCTTCAGAACCGCGCGCTTCAAGCCTGAAGATGGGTTCGCAGGGTTGATTAGGAAGATGGCGTTGACGAGGAACCAGACGCTTCGGACGAGGAAGCCGCGGCCCTTGTCGAGGTCGGGGGGATTGCGATAGGTAGCGAGATCGACCGTTCCTTGATCGGCTGGTGATTGATCGCTCATATACTTTAATCTTGGCTCTTTGAGCCAGGAATCAGACTTTGCTGGTTCTAAGGAGTCCGCGAAATACGGGTTCGGCGAGTTCTGAAGAGGTAGTATATCTCCACTTCAAGCAGCCCTTTTCAGTCTGCACAACCACCACCAACCGCATGAAGGTCTGCGTCCTAAACGAATTCTTCCATCCCGATTCAAGCACAGGCACGGGAAGGGTCGTGTCCAGCATTGCCCGTTCGCTTCAGGACGATTACGGCGCGGACGTCACCGCTATTGCTTCCCGAAACCCGTACCGCCAAGGTAGCCCGCTGCTGAGTGAGAGCGAAGAATGGGACGGGATTGCTATTCGCCGGGGTACCAGCCCAGATAACAACCGCAAGAGCACACCCTTGCGCTTTTATTCCAATTCCGTTCTCGCAAAAAGAGCGTTTTCGTTAGCAGAGGAGGCTTGTCCTGACGTGTTGCTCGTGACCACGGCGCCACCGGTAATGCCTGCGGCAGCGTTAAAGATGCTGAAAAGGCACGGAGTGCCATACGTCTACATCGTGTACGACTTGGAGCCAAACCGCACTCTTGCACTGAAAGTTGTCAAGCCAACCTCTCCTGCGGCCAAGTTGCTTGCAAAAGCGCAAGGCGAGTGGTTGCGCAACGCCCATCGCGTGGTCGCCATCGGTAGGTGCATGGCGGAGATCGTCGAAAGGCAGTACAAGGTGCCGAAGGAAAGGATCGCGTTCATTCCAGTCGGAACACCCGCGTTCGACACGAAAGACGACGGCAAGGAGTTTCGCAAGAAGAACAATCTGTCCGGCTTCCTCGCTGTCTATTCGGGGAACTTTGCCCGGTATCACGAGTTCGACACGATTCTCGACGCGGCCGAACTGCTGCAAAAGAAAAGCTCCGATATCACGATCGTCATGATCGGCGCTGGATTCCATAAGGGCTATATCGAGGATCAGGTGGCAGCAAAGGCGCTTAAGAATGTGAGGCTGCTGCCATTTGTGCCAGATGAAGAATACGGCGGGATGCTGAACGGTTCTGACGTTTGCCTGGTTAGCCTTAAGCCCGCGGTTGTTGGAACCTGCGTACCTAGCAAGTTCTATACGCAACTTGCTGCTGGCAGGCCCACGATTGCCATCATGCCCGAATACGGTGAAGTGGCACGAGTCTTGCGAGAATCGAACTCAGGTCTTGTCGTCGAACCCGGAAATCCGGCGGAACTCGTAAGATCGTTGGAACGGTTAAAGGACAACCCCGCTGAGGCCAAGACTATGGGCGAAAGTGCGGTTAAGGTTTTTGGGTTAAAATACACTGAAGAAGCTGTTGTTAGAGAGATTTTTGCGTGCCTTAAAAGTGCCGCTGAGAACGCTAGTCAAGGGAAGTAGCGTAAAGGAACTTAGGGCGCGTTTATTTTGTTATTGGGTTGAACCCGGCCCTTCCGACGAGGGAAAGGAAATTTCGTAGATGAGTTTGAACCAAGCTGAAACCGTTACGCCCGAAGTGAGGGCGTCGGCAACTGATTCGAAAGACTGGCTAGCGGATATTCTGGCGATCGTTAAGAGCGAAGCCTTTATTTTCGGCGCCCTTATACTAGGCGCCCTATATCTCTGCTTTAAGCCACTCTTCAATAGATTCCCAGAGGATTGGTTTGGTGCTGAAACGTACTACAACCACGGACCGCTCGTGCCTGTAATGGCCGGCTACATGATTTATGATCGGTGGCCAAAGCTCAAGACAATCCAGGTCAAGCCGTTCTACTTAGCAATCGTTCCGCTGGCCCTGCTGCTTTATGCGAACTATGTGGCACTGAGCGCGCCAAGACAACTCTTCTTGTCCATCATGCTCGTCGTGACCCTATCTCTGGGGACGCTCTTTGTTGCTGGGTGGAAGTGGGCGGTCGCGCTTCTGGCGCCAACATTCTTCTTACTGCTCGGATTGCCCATTTGGGAAACGGTCATTGATGTTTACACGCAACCGATGCAGAACATCTCGACCAATTTGGCTTTCTCGATGCTTCGCGGCCTAGGATTCGAGGCACTAAGGCTCGATGATACGAACATCATGATGAGCCACTTCTCGATGTATATCGGTGTGCCATGTAGCGGCCTCCGAATGATCCTCGCGATGGTTGCCCTTGTCGCCTTTTGCGTCTTCATAGGAAAGATGCGGTGGTGGGCGAACACGATCCTAGTGGTCATGGCGATCCCCATTTGCATCTTCGTCAACTCCTTCCGAATTGCCCTCATTGGCATCATCGGCGAGATGTACGGAGCGGACGCCGGCGCAAAGTTCCACGACACCAGCGGCTATATTTCGATCCTTCTGCTTGTTTTGATCTTGTGGCGCCTAACAAAGGCCCTTGGAATTAAGTAAATGAGAACACGCCTTATCATCCTTGTCGCGGTCCTCGCGTTAGCGGGCTTTGCGAGCCTCGCAAGACACGGGAAGCTAGACACGACCATGAACGAAGCTTGGGTGGCCAAGGCCCTGCCTCTCGAGGTTCCTGGGTATAAGATGCGCGCTAGCGATGCGAACCCGATGGAGTCTTATCACATGGATGATGAGACCTATAAAAAGCTAAAACCCTATGGCATTGTTGCCCGTATTTTCGAGCAAGGCAACAAGGCGATTGACACCGTTGTGATTGCGGGTGATAGCCCAGATAATTTCCATGATCCAACGTGGTGTCTTCCTGGTCAGGGTTGGAAACTAGACGACCGAAAGGACATGGTAGTCCATACGCAATCGCGAGGAGACGTACCATTTTCGTACTTCTCAGCGACCAACGCTTCTGGCGATAAGTTGCTGGTTGCTTACACGTTCAAAGCTGGCGGAGGTTACCACGCAACGATTACCAAGTTGACACTCGACATGTGGTCAAAGGAATTCTTCAGCGGGCAGAAACAGGTGGGAGCTTTCTATCGCTTCCTGACGTTGGACTCGAATACTTCTCTTGACGGATTGACCAAGTTCGCCGCTGACTATTTGGACAAGGCGAAGAACACGAGCGGCGGAGTTTTCTAGGAGATTCGGCGAACCGCTTACGAATTGCCTCATCGGTGAGGCTGTATGGCGTCTTTGGTTCGTCTTAACCCAAGGGGAAACATATCTGAGCGGCGCTATGTCCGCAAAAGTATTGTTTCCGGTAATGACGAGTGGCGAACAGTCGTCTTTTTAGGATGTCGGTATTCAGGAAGGACAGCACTTAAGAGGAGAGCAAGACAGCCGAAATTAGAATATAGGTTCCGGGGCGCTTTCAGGTTCGAAGTTTATATTCCATCGGCAGTTGGTAGGCTCAAACAGATAACGATATGAAGAACGCGAGTCAATTTAGGTCGGCGATTCACAACGCGCTTAGCCTGCGTGAGATATTGAGCTTTTTGGGCAGACAGAGACTGATCGTCTTCGCGTCCGTGGCTGTGGCACTGCTTGTTTGGGGCGCCATTGTCATGTTTGTCCCACCCACGTATCGCATTTACACCTCATTTACGATCGACGCAAGGACTCAATACAACAACTCATCCGACCCGTTGAACGAAGTCTCTTTTCCCGATCCATCGATGGACATCTTGACCGCTGTCCAGGTGATGCAGGGTGAAACGGTGCTTGGACAGGCGTATCAAAATCAAGGCATCACCTTTGCGATCGGCAACGAGAACAACACGGATTACGACGTCAATATCGATCAGGCAGGTTATACCAACGAAATTATCGTCACGATCGACTCGCATGATACGGCTAAATCCGTAGCTATGGCTAACGACATTCCCAGGCTCTACAAAGAAAGCTCTCGACGCCAAAGGGATGAAGCGCTCAAGGTGGCTATTGGTTATCTTGAGACCCAATACAAGCAAGCAAACGCTGACATGCAGGCCATAATGGCCGAAATCGAAAGATGGACAAAGGCGCACCCAACGGTCGGCACCGCGTCGACCGATCCCGAAGCGCGATCCTCGGCAGCCGCCGAAGCCGAAAGGTCGTGGCAGGGCTCATTAGCCGAGGTTGAGTCATCCAAAGATCGACTGGCATCTCTCCAGCGGGATTACGCAAAGATTCCGAAGACGATCACGAACCCGGGGGTGATCTCCGCTCTCACTCGAGTTAATGCACTCAAAGATGAAATCGCGCAACTGAAGGCTACTCGCGAACAGATGTTGGTTCAATACCTTCCTGACAACCCATTGGTGAAAGCGATCGACGCTAAGATCGCGGAACGCGAAAAGACCTTGAGCACTTATCCGGACTCTGATGCGAGCCCGGTAACGTACCGCAACCCCAACCTCGATGTTTTTGAGAACAAAATCGCCGATGCCAGAGGCGAGGTTGAAGCCGCTCAAGCCCGTCTTGCCAGAGCCGTCCAATGGAGAGACTCGACCAAGATGGCTTTGAGAGAATTCAACCAGGGTGAGCCAGAACGGAGTCGACTCTCAAGTATCGCCCAGGATAGGTCGAAGGCCAAAGACGCAATTTTCGTTCGGCTGCAAGATCTTACGATGCGGCAAAACGCAGTGCGTGAGCCTATCCAAGTCGTAACCCAACCCCAAATTCTCCCGCAGCCTGTCAAGCCAAGGCCTCTGCTTTATTTCGTGATCGCGCTTGTCGCAGGAACCCTTATGGGACTTGGATTCGGCGCTTTGAAGGAGCACTTCGATGACCGAGTCACGACGCCGGTGCAAGTGGTTCGCGAAACCGAAGCCTATATCCTCTCCGTCCTTCCGCCGTTGAGAGGCCGAGACAGATTGTCAATCGGCGATTCTCGAACGTCGCGACGAGTTGCTAACGCGGTCAACTTGGCTAAGCAGCGAATTGAGACGATCTACGGTCTTGCCGACAACGAGGACATTCGCTCATTGATGCTGGCTAGCATGTCTCGGGACGAGGATCGCTCGTTCCTAGCTCGCAATCTGGCTGTAGCTTATGCAGCTTCAGGACGTAGCGTTATTCTAGTCTCCGTAGGCCCAACGAGCCAGCTGGAGGCGCTTGGCGGCTACAAGGCGCCGTTCGGCTATAGCGACTTGCTTGCGGGCACGGCGAAGGTAGCCGACGTCATCGTCGATACTGACTTGCCAGGAGTCAAGGCGGTTACCGAAGGCAACGCGCAGGTCTCTATCACGGCGACTCATGTTGCCGGAGTGCACCAGCTTCTGCTTGAGCAGGCGAGCATGATCATCTACGACGGCCCCAGCTATCTGTTCCCCTTCGACATTCAGTCGGTCGGGTCAGTGGTTGATGCCACCGTCATCGCCGTGAAGCCGGGCGTTCCCAAGAAGAATCTTCTTGGTGCAGCCTCCGACGTATTGCGCGGACTTACATCCAAGTTCCTTGGTGTCATTCTCACCTCGACCCTCAATGAGGAAGTTAGCAAGGACATCGTGAAGTTTGAGGATGACGATGCCGCATGATCGAAGCGGCACGCGCTGAGAAGCCGATAGCTGCCCCGGAGCGGGAAACCTTTCCCCTTCCGTGGCAGCTTAAGGTTCTTCTCTGGGGCTTTGTCTTTCCTTTTGCCTTTGACTATAAAGGCGCGGCTTCCGGCGGAAGCCTCATCCAATACGCGATCGCCGGGACCACTCTCCTTTCTGGATTATTGTTCTGCATCCAGCCGAAGGAGGATCGAGGATCGAGGGCGCTCCAGTTCTTCACATTTGGCTGGTGGTTCTTCCTCGCTATTTCGCTACTGACCACGCTTGTTGGATCGGCGGCTGGTCTTACTGACGCAGACTTCGGAAAATACATTCGCGCTGTGCTTCCCTACATTTACTGTGGGATTTCGCTTAGCGTGGTTCAGACGCTTTTTCGAAGATTGGCGTCCTTTAGCGAATTGGTGCCGCCGCTACTTGTAGCGGGCCTTTTGTCAAGCATGTTTCGCTACTACTATGCTCGCCATGGCATGGGTATCGAGACTGAACAGCTCAGATACCAAATCGTCAGCCCGGTGACTCTGATTGTTATCCCGATCATGCTCACGAATATCTTGTTTCACGAGAAAATTAACAAGCTTGGCTTGTTCACATCCCTCGTAATGGTCGGCACCTTGCTCGTGAGCATCACGCGAACCTACGTTCTTGCCGCCGGATTTGCGATAATCGGCGTTGTCATTTGCTTGTTCATGCTGCGGGGTGTTACCAAAACGTTTGCGTTGCGACGTAGCTTCCTGTTGGTTTCCCTCTCTGTCCTCATGGGCCTTACAGCCGTCGGCTTGGCATTGATCGTCAGGCCCAAGCTTGTGGAGGCGTGGGTAGCCCGAACGTCGGGCCCGGCAAGAACCCGTATCGATCCATCCTTGCTGTCAAGAAGAGCTGCCGCGGCGGGCATTATGCGCGAGGTTAAAAGGGACGCGTATTCCATGGCTGTTGGCAAGGGTTTCGGAGCGTCATATAAGTCCGATACGCACTTCGCGCCGGAGTACATTCGCGTCGTGCCCATCTTCCCAACTGCGGCGTTTTCCAATGGAATGGACAGCGTGTATTACACCACGCTCCTTTACAACGGCGTTGTCACCGGCGGCCTTTTCTTGGGCCTCTGCGCCTTTGCCGGCTATTATTCTTTCCTGGCGCTTAGAAGACAGTCAATCAAGCCATCGTCTCTGGGCTATTGGGCTAGTTTTCCGTTCTTTACGATCATGGCCCATATACCAGTGACGTACCTTGGCGATCCCCTCGTCGAGCGCTATGGTGGGCTCCTGATGGGTCTTGTCTTTGGAGTTGCGGTCGTGGTCGGGGCATCCGCCAAAGCTGAAAGTTCTCGAGTCGTGCAAAGAATCCCTCACGAACTTCAGCCCGCATGACGACAACCAACGAGCGCTCCCACCGACTTCGCAAGGGCCTTATCACCTCTGTCATCTCGAAGTGCACGAGCATCCTCGTCCAGTTCCTGGGTTTGCCTTTGGCCCACCGCGTCTTCGGGCATGACCGCTACGGCGTGTACCTGCTCCTTTTTGGGCTCCTTGGTTTGATTAACCTGATCAACATCGGCGGCGGCCCTGGGCTGACGCTCGGCATTGTAAAGGCGGCGGCCGAAGACGATTCCAAACTGCAGGCGGTTTATTACTCCACCTCCGCGCGTATCGTCGCACTGGCTTCGGGAGTTGTATCTCTGGGCCTGATCATCTATTGGGCTTGCCAGCCTGTGTATCTGCTTTTTGGAGCGGAGTTCAAACCTTTCGCCCCGGAAATTCAGACGAGCTTCCTTTTGCTGGCGCTCTTAGTTCCCCTTGCGACGCTAAGCAACTCTGGCTTTGCAGCGCGGGCTGGTTACCAGGAGCAGTTCATTTCCAATAAATGGATGACTGTTGAGTCCGTTCTCAGTGTGATCGGCATCCTTTGCACCGTTAAGTTCTTTCCGAGTATTCCCGCGCTCCTTTTTAGCGTGTACGGCATCCCGACCTTGTTACGGTTCACGCACTTCCTTCACTTGGGTCTGATCGCCAGGCCGTTCCTAATGAAGGAGAAACTTCATGGTCCAATTGCAAAGGAGATCATTGCCTCCAACCTTGCCATGACCCTCATGACTATCGGAGCTGCCATTGGTTCGCAGGGCCTCATTATCCTTTTGGGACGGATACTGGGGCCGGATGGCATTGCTGACACGACACTCCTCCTGAGCGTTGGCAACCTCGTTATTGGCTTCGTGCTGTTGCTTACTGCACCAGTTTGGCCAGCCCTAAACGATGCCTTGCTAAAGAAGGACATTGCGTGGGCGGAGAGAGCGTATTTGAAGTCACTAGCCCTTGTTTTGGGGATGTCCTTGTGCATTGGCATTGTGATGTCGTTGTACGGCCGCACAATTCTTGGTGTGTGGTTTGGGAAGCAGGCAAACCCTTCGAACGAATTGCTCTTTACCTTTGCGCTTTTTCTCGCGGCAAATACAATCGAGACTTATCACTATTACGTCCTTCTCGGTCTAAGGAGTCAGTGGCAGGCTGCGATCGCTGTCTTAGCACGCGGCATCCTTAGCGTCGCGCTTTTCGAAGTGATCGAAAAGCAGTTTGGAGCGCCGTCGGTCTTTATCAGCATGTTTTCATCCATGGCTGTCTGCACCGGCGCTTACTACGTCTATCTGGTGCAGCACCGGTTGCTAAGGGCTAAGAAGGAGCCCACGGCAATTAGTGAAGGTCTTATCGAGCCGACGGGTTGACGTCATCCGGCATTGGCGTAAGCCAATCTGGATTCGGGCGCTCGGCTTGCCCAAGACTGTGTTTGATCGCCTGAAGTAAATACCCGGCGGTGTGGCGGCCGTCGATCTTATTAGACCACTGCCAAATCCTCTGCCGAGCTTCTGCAGATGGTTTTCCTCGTTCAATGGTCTCCCGGAGAAAAAGCCTTAGGACCGCAATATCCTCCGCAGGGAAAACCACGCCACGCCACGCCTCTTGCAATAGGTCCGATACACCGCAGAGATCACTGCAGATGGCGGGAACACCTCGCATGAGCGCTTCATTCACAACGAAGCCCCAGCCGTCAAAGCGGCTCGGGAGAATTAGCAAGTCGCTTTCAGCCACACGTGCCATCGCTTCAGCGTTCGGCATGAACCCGGGAAAAGTGAGCTGGTCCGAAACGCCGAGCTCGACGGCGAGGTTCACCCATTCGTTGCGAAGTTCACCGTCGCCGATGATTTCAAAGGTCCAGTCCAAGTCCTTTAGGTCGGAAAGAGCCTTGATGGCGGTGTCCACTCCCTTTCTAGAGATGTAGCTTCCGACAAAGATGATCTTGAAAGGCCCTTCTGCAGCTGGTATGGGGTGCGCTTCTGGCCTCTTGGAAAAGTAGCCATAGGGATACAGCTTTTCTTTCGGATAGCCCACGCTTTCGAAGTACTTCGCGCCGCCTTTCGTCCCCGTGTAACCCATCACTAACACGCAGCGAATCGACTTCTCATAACGGACTCGGTCAACCCAGAATAGCGAGTTCCTTACGAACCCCTTGAAGCCGCCGACTGGTCGACGCTCCTGCAAGATGGCGCAGTGTAACTTGCGCTTATGCGCCAGCTTGACGACCTTGGCGACCAGGGGGAATCCCCGTAGGCCGGCAAAGATGTGAACGCTTTCGGTCGACTTTTCATCCAGAAGCTCGTCGATCTTTGCCGCGGATGGTGCGACGACGATAGAAAGGCTTGAGGTGGCGTTTGGATCGTGGGCCAACAGGGTCCGGTCGGCCTCTACTTCTTGCTGAACAACCCATACGACTTCGCAGCCATATTGCTCCGCCAGGGCCATCAAGTGGGTCTCTTGATGGAACGACAGCATGTTCTGCCAGAAAACGAGGCGCATCTAACTGATTATCCCCAGGGTTTCCTTGAGGCGATGACGATCTATCATAGAGCCTCAAGCAACTCGCTGTAGATCAGCCTCGCAAACACTTCAGGCGAATGCTGGTTGCGCAAATATTCGGCCTGGTCTCGTAGCGCAATTCGCTCCTGATCGCCCATGAAAAGACACGCCCTCACTGCCTCAGCCGTGGCACCGGCGTCGCCGATATCGGCAACTTGTCCGAGGTGGCCGCTTCGAGTCCTGTATCCCAACAGTCCTTCGTTGCAAGAGATGACGGGGAGTCCAGCTACCGCCGCCTGGGTTAGTACTCCGCTGGATCCATAGTGCCCCCGATAACCTAGCCAAACTGCATCGGCGGCGGCGAAACACTCCTGTTCTGTGGCGAGGTCAAGGTATGCGTCCATCGAGTGCAACTGGCCGGATCGGATGAGCCTTTGGGCGACTTCGCCAGCGATCAAGTTTCTTGCCCAGTCGTCTTGGCGACCAGCGATAAGAACTCCGCAATCCGCTGGCAACCCGGCGACGGAGTTCAGTGCACTATCTACACCCTTGCGCTCGTCCACATTCCCGTAGACCAGTAACAGGCGTTGGTCCGCCGGTATTCCTAGCTTGGCCCGCGCTGCAGATATCGAGACACCATGGTCCATTACGATCGGCTCAGCGCAAAAGACGACCTTGCCTGCTTCGCGAACCCCATGCTCGAGCAGGTACGGTTTGAGCAATTCGTCAATCGTGAACGAGCGAAGGAGATGAGGGCTGGCGAGCTGCCGAATAAAGAGCCTCTCCTTGACCTTGTCCGACTTGCTTGGAGGGCTGACGCCAAGGGAGGGATGGTGGAAGCGCTCGCGCATAGTCAGCAACGACCATGGCCTCTTTCCAATTGGATTGCGATAGACGGCTGAAAGCTTATCGATATAGTTGCCGTACGGAATGAAGGTGATGTCTGGCGCTACGCTCTCAATTAGGCCCTTAAATGACTGCGCCAGGTTGAGCTGACTGCCAAATTGCCCTAGCCGCCTCCGCAGAGGCTTGCTTGGTAATATCTGGACGTCAAGTCCTTCAAGCTGACCCTCGAGGGCAAGCCCAAAGGATGCGCTTTGGCGAGCCTTCTCCGTCGTTCCCAGGGTGACTCTAACCTTTGCATCAGCGGCCCCGGCAAGAAGATGGCGGACGTAATGCATCCGGTGGCCTGTAGCATCGGGCTCAATGATCAGAATATGGGTCATTTGGAACTCTGAAGGACCT
>JBBQMJ010000060.1:0-11837 GCA_038328815.1 Fimbriimonadales bacterium
CCCAGTCGCGCCACTCACCAGAATCTTTCGCGAAGAGCTCATAGTTAAACGTTGCCGAAGCAGGTGTTGTTGAGAATCGTGTAGGCGACAATCAGTTCTCGAATGCCTTCCTGCAGCGGATAGGCTTGCTTGAAACCCGTCTTCTCAAGCTTCTCGTTGGACACGATGTAGTCGCGCTTGTCAGGATCCTCACCGATGGGCGCTTCCAGGAATTCAAACTCCGGCACCAGCTTTTGAATCTCGGCGCAAAGCTCTAATTTGGATAGGTTTGCGTCCGAAAGCCCTACGTTGTACGGCTCGTTCTTCATCTTGTCGAAGTTCTCCATCCCGTGGATGAATGCGCGCGCCACGTCCCGGATGTGGATGAAGTTCCTCTTGAAATGGCCCTCGAAGACGACGATTGCGCGGTCCTTAACCGCGCGATACACAAACTCGTTGACGAGCAAATCAATGCGCATTCGAGGCGAAGCGCCGAACACGGTGGCAAGCCTGAATGTGATGGCATTACCCCGATCCAAAATTGCCCGCTCGGCCGCAACCTTCGTCTCGCCGTACAAAGAAATCGGCTTCAGTGGCGATTCCTCGGTGCAAAACTTCCCTTGCTCGCCAACACCATAGCCGCTATTAGTTGTGGGATACAGAATTCGCTGATCCTTATTCGTTAGCCCTATCAACATCTCAACCGCGCCTAGGTTAATCGTCTTAGTCGCCAGCGGGTCCATCTTGCAAAGGGGCGCGCCAACAAGTGCGGCAAGCGGAATGACGTAGTCCACGCCCTGTAAAGCCTTGGCAATCGTCTTCTCGTCACGCACATCGCCGCGCACGACCTCAAAATTCTTATTGGCGCAACAGTCCATCAGCGACGCCTGATCGAAGAAGAAGCTGTCCACGACGCGGACACGGTATCCCGCTTGGAGAAGGGTTGGACAGAGAATGGACCCGAGGTATCCGGCGCCGCCGGTGACAAGAACAGTTTGCATGCGTGATTTAATTTCCTGTAGAAGGCTGATAGTAAATGATTTGGGAGCCCGCAGGCTCAAAATTGAAGTCTACTTCTTTCAATGAGGCCAGAGCCTGCTTCACGCTCTCGCGTCGCTCAGGTTCGATGTAAAGCAAAATGAAGCCGCCGGCGCCGGCACCTAGAAGTTTCCCGCCGGTCGCGCCCGCGTTTAGCGCCGCCGTGTAGATGTCATCCACATGGGAGTTAGAAATCCGCTCCGATAGAGACTTCTTCAACTGCCATGTGGCATCCAAGAGCCTTCCAAACTCGGCTAGGTCCTGGTTCGATTCCAGCACCTGCAAGGCTTCCCTCACCAGGCACTTCATCTCGCCTAGATAGGGCACATTGATTTCTGTCCGCTTGATCTGCTCCCCGGCAACTTCGTTGGCACTGCGCTGGATGCCCGTGTAATACAACGCCAGCCGGCCCTTTAGAGCTTGCAAGCGGGTGGGTGATATAATTACCGGCTTGGACCGAATATTCTTCATCCCGACGAATTCAAGATGCTGAAACCCGCCAACCGCCGCCATGAACTGGTCCTGCACGCCGACGTTCTCTTTTAAAATCTCCCGTTCGATCTCGATTGCCTGATAAGCCAACTCGGGACAAGACACCATCTGCCCCTTATGAGCCCAAAGGGCGTGGAGCAGACAGACGACAAACGACGAACTTGAACCTAGACCCGTACGTGCCGGCAGATCCGAAATGTAATTGATCTCGATGTTGCGCAGGATTCCGGCATAGCGCAGGCACTCGCAAACGGCCGTGTGCTGAAGATCGTCAAGATCGTTGGCAAGTTCAGTTTTTGAATACGAAACCCGGATGCTCTCATCGAAGAAGTCCGCGCGGGGGCTTACCGTGATGTAGGCGTATTTGTTGATGGCGGTCGCCAGAACTTCCCCGCCGTGTTGAAGAAAGTATTCGGGATAGTCCGTTCCGCCGCCGAAGAAACTGACGCGCACCGGCGTCCTCGCGATGATCAAGCCGTGTCCCCGCAGTCGCAGCCAAACATCTCGTTCTCAAGCATCAGGCACAGGGCGTGGTAAATCGGCAGATGGGCTTCCTGAACCAATGGTGTGGTAGCACCGGGAGCGAGAATCGCGCAGTCGGCCAGCGCCTTCAACTTCCCTCCGCCCGGTCCGGTCAACGAGATCACTTTCATGCCTAAAGCCTTTGCAGTAATGGCAGCGTTCAAAACGTTGGCCGAGTTCCCGCTGGTGGTAATTCCCAGCAACACGTCGCCCGGCTTTCCGTGCCCCAGCACCTGCTGGGCAAAGATCACGTCGGCGGCGGTGTCGTTCAGGACGGCGGTGATTAGGGAGGTCTCCGAAACTAGAGAAACGGCTCGAATGGGCGCTTGAAGGGTCTCCGCTAAATAGGCTCCGTCTAAGGCCTTCAATTTTTCTTGAAGTTCACCAGGTAGGGGACGAGGCAAGTTGAACGACTTCAGCAGTTCGCCAACGATGTGTAGGGCGTCGGCTGCGCTGCCACCGTTGCCGCAAACCAGAACCTGTCCGCCGCCATTTTGCGAGGCAAGAATGATCTCAAATGCCTGCTGGATCGAAGCGCGGCATGGCTTGATTTCCGAGCGACGCTGGACGAGGTCTTCCAGAATCAATGCAGTCTCCGTCTTCATATAACCCAACACTCTATCGAAGCCAGCAACAAATGAGCCAAAAGCACGGCTAGTTCTACGTCGCCGTTGGGGAATTCGCCACCAAAGAGGATACTGTGCTGCTACGTTTGAATGCAATTCGCGACCAGAACCAATCTGTAGCACCCGGAACGGCGACACGAACGAGGCCGTTTCATTGTGAGCGCCCGCCCTGGGGTTGTCATCCCGACCGGAGCAGAGGCGAAGTGGAGGGACCGGTTTTGGTCACGCCGCGCGCTGGTTAGAACGTCGCGCCTTCGATCACGGTCCATCGAAACTTGAGGTGGCGACCCACTAACCAGATCCGACATATTGAGACAGCCTCGAACGATCCCCCGCCTACTCCCAAGTCCGGGTATGTATCCGATGGATGAAACGCCTATGCTTCAATCGTCTTACTTCGTTCCCACATACGTCAGTCTGAAAATCCATCCCCCTTGGTCGCTTCCCCAGAGCAAACTGCCGTCCGGCGCTTGAATCACATCCTCTGGCCGCGCTAGCGGCCTTGAGCCAGAAAGCGTGCCCACAATCGTCTGATATCCATACGGCTGCCCGGTGACCTTGTCGAAAAACGTTCTGCCAATCTGATACCCGCCGGGCCGTTCGCGGTCCCAGGAACCGTGGAAAGACATAAAGGCGTCGCCCGTCGCATCAGGGATCTTATCTCCTGTGTAGAAACACCAGCCATCAGGCGCCCAATGGGCGCCGTAGCTGTACGCTGGCATCACGACTTTCCTCGCCCATTTCAGCAAGTCCGGCTTGTTGGCATACTCCATCCGTGGAAACCTTCCGGCCACGAAATAGGGATGTCCGTAGAACCCGCCTTTCTCGTAATGATTGAATTTCTCGCCTGGAACCTCTTCCGTAATCGGACCCTTGCCGCCATTCCCCTTCTCGCCAAAACCGGTTCCATAGGCATCGCTCCCATGATCCATGCCCCAAACTTCCGTGGTGCCCGGCCTGTGCAGGAGCTTTTCCGTATTTCTCAAGCCGGAAGCAAACAATTCCTTGTTCTGGCCGTTGAGGTCGTAATGCCAAATCTTCTGCCGGTCCGAAGACATCTCGTCGCTTACATTTGCGCTGTCGCCGATCGAAGTGTAGAAACCGGTGTCGTCGACAAGAATGGACCGCCACCAATGGCCCCCGGTTGGCAACCCGGTTAGAACGGCCTTGATCTCATTTGCCTTACCCGAGCCATCTGTGCATCTGGCCTTCCAGATCGAACCGGACTTCTTATCCGATTGGCCGAACCACAGCCAACCGTCGTGCCACTGCATGCCGTGGACCCCGTAAAGTCCCTCCACAAAATTGCCCACCTTTTGGTAATGCCCGTCCGGCTGCAGCTTCAACGCGGCAATCGTCCCCGATTGCCACTGCGAAACGTAGAGCGTGCCATCTGGATTCAGACAAAGGAACCGAACGATGCCAATCTTCTCGGCAACTCTGTCGCAGCGCCAGCCGGGGCGAATCCAGAAATCGGGCACATCAGGCCCCAAAACGCCCTGCCCCATCTTCTTAGTCAAGACGCCTTGAATCACGGGCGCTGGCCGCGTGTCTTCCGCGGCGGCAGCGACGACGGGATCGTCCTTCTTGCACCCAACGGCAAAGCCAAGGATCACCAAGGCAGCAAGAGCGAGCGACTTCGTCGACATGCACACAGTTATACAACCGCAATCGCCTTAACTTGGTTAAAGCGATGAATGCAACGCAGTTTTCTCAAAGAATCGATAAGGAAAGTCTATCGAATCAAGCAAACTAACCGGAAATGGTTGATACCAGAGCGAGCGACGGCGGGACGCCTAGATGGATGCCTTACCTGGCGGTCGGGCTCATCGCCTTGGTGGCAGCCTTATTGAACCGGGGCTATTCCACCGAGGACGCCTTCATTACCTATCGCTACTCGTTCAACCTGGCCTCAGGCAATGGCTTTGTTTACAACCTTGGCGAGCATTACTTAGGCACATCCGCGCCTCTTTACGGCCTGTTGCTTGGCATCTTGGGAATCCCGAACCCTAATTGGATTCCTACGATCAGCTCTGTCCTTTGCTCAGCGGGGCTCGTTGCGGCGGCCATTGGAATTTACGCCTATGGTGATGCTGTGTCAAGGCGCACTCAGGGCGTCATTGCCTCGGCACTTTTTGTGCTCAGTCCCCTCACGTTGGAGTCCTTCGGTTCGGAATTCCCGCTCTTGATGGCGGTTATCGTGTGGTCGCTCGTTTTCTATCTCAGGGGCAAGACGACTGGGTCTGCTGCCCTTGCTGGGATTGCGATCCTGATCCGCCCTGATTCGGCTTTAGTCTTAGTCGTCATCGGAATCGATTATCTGGTGGCCAAGAAGAAACTACCTTTTCGAGAAATCCTCATCGTTATCGCCATCCTCGCCCCATTCCTTATCTTGGCGAAGGTCTATTACGGCTCATTCTTCCCGGGCACAATGGCTGCAAAGGTTGCCCAGACGAAGAGCGGCAACTGGCACCTTTTTATCCGGGACGCCTATGGCGCTCTTCGCAACCGCTATTTCCCGCCTTCGCCTGGCGCCGGATATAGCACTGCACTCAAGATCCCTTTGGCCGCCTTGTTTCTGGGACTATCGCTCTTGCGAGTGGCCAGACCATGGCGGTTGGCCCTGATTTGGGTGGCCCTTTTCGTCCTCTTCTATCAGCTTGCCCGCCTGCCGTACTATCACTGGTATCTCGTTCCCGCCTCGCTCGGCTTGTCCCTCCTCGCGGCTGGTTTCATAGATACGGTCGCAATAGGTTTGTCTTGGATGTCAAGCCGCATATCGCAGATTTCGCGACACGCGGTAGCCCAGGCTGTGGCAGCCATTGCATTCCTGTTTGTTGTAAGTCTTCGGACGCTAGCACTGAGCAAGAGTCCGCCCGGTTTTGACCCCAAGATGAAGCTCTACGAGCAGATTGGCGCCTACTTCGATGCCAACACTTCGCCGCAGGACTCAATCGGCTACGTCGAGATCGGACTCATTGGCTATTACTCCCACCGCCAGATCATCGATCCACTGGGGCTCGTCACCAAGGGCGTTGCAGAACATGTCGCCACACGTGATTTCAGCTGGGCTCTCCAGCAATATCAACCCACCTACATCCTCCGAACCTCAGGTTTCGATGAGTTCTTATTTAAAGGAATTGACAACCAAGCATGGTTTAGCCGGCACTATTCCGAGAGCAAGATATTTGCAGCACCAGGCGCTCCTACAGTCGTTGTATACAAGAGATCGCAATAGTACACAAACTATTAAAACTTTCTCAGGGATGTAACCCGTCGAATTAGCGAACTCTCATTGAATGGGAGCGTCCGCGCTATGTAGCATTACCGGGCGGCCACGCATGCCGGTCTGCAGAAAGAGAGAAATGAAGATTTACCGAAATGATTTACTTGTTTTGATGCTTGCGCTAGCTATCACTATGACCACGAGGGCACAGGCTTATCTGGACATGGGCTCGGGCAGCATGTTCCTCCAGATGCTAGTTGCAGGCAGCTTGGGAGCGGTCTTCACTGCCAAATCCTATTGGAATAGCATCCGCCAAAAGCTCTCGAGCCGCAAGGCCGATAAGCCGTCAAATTAACCGGCGTAGGGCACACTAAACACTAACGGGCGATGAGGCTTGCCTTCATCGCTTCGCGTGGCGCGTCGCTTCCAGTCCACCATTCTATGGCAAGGGCAGCTTGCTCGACCATCAGTTCCCTGCCGCCAATCGTTTTGAGCCCCCTCAGCGCAGCGGCTCGCAGCAGTTCAGTTGGGACACGCCTAATGACTAAGTCACAAATCACGGTCTTCGGCACGACGTGATTCCATACCAGCGGTGGCATCTCGCCCGCCTTTGCGCCAACTGGGGTCGCGTTGACCGCCAACCTACATCCCGACGGATCGGCTGACGTAGCAAGCTCAATTTCGCCGTACCGCTTGAACGTGGTTTGTAGAACCCTCGTCTTCATCGCATTGCGATTCCAACTCCGAATCTTCCAACCGGCTTGAAATAGCGCCATGCATACAGACCTCGCCACTTGGCCGGTTCCCATTACCAACGCTTTGCCAGGCTCAAACGGGGCAATGGTATTTATTAAAGCCGTTACCTCAGTATTTCTTGCATAGATGTCGGTTTCAAACATGAGCGCGTTTGCAACGCCTACCGACTCCCGAGCCATGAAAAATTTCTCGCCAATTCTTGCTGCAAGCACCTTATGCGGATTACCGACTGCCGCAGCTCGAAAACCGGAATCTTTTAGCTGATGAACGGCCTCATCAAATTCAGGCGCGTCAGGTTCGATCTCAATGATTTCAGCATTAAGGCCGAGTTCCTTAAATGCGCTGCGATAGACTCCGAGGACCATCTCGTTGTCGACGCCCTGCGAAATGAACCCGATGCGGTAATCAAATCCCTCTCTCGCCCGGACATCACGCCAGTTCATTTCAAATTCATTCTAGTTCAAATTAGATTCGGGGAGAGCAAATGACCCCCGAACCATCTTAAAGGAAACTCAGCGATAAGTGGGCGAGAGGAATTGTTTATGAATCTAAACTAATAACGCATGATGAGGTCAATTCCAGATTGAAAAAGTTTCTACTGTGGGGCATTCCCGCAATTCTCTTGCTGTCGCTAGTCGGCTGGCGGTTCGTTATTCGTAGCAAAGCACAAGCCCAAATAAAGAAACAGGCTTCAGGGTCCCGCACTGCTGCCGTGGAAGTTACAACGACGACCAGCCGCATCATTGAGGAAACGGTTCAGAGTGTCGGCAACGTCGAGTCTCCGTACAAGCTGGAGGTCTCGCCTAAGACATCGGGGCGCATAGAATTCCTCGATGCGCGTGAAGGCGATGTGGTCACACCAGGCGAAGTGCTCCTCAAGATTGACCCTAGCGACCTAAGGGGCGCGCTGTTGCAACAGGTTGCAAGCGTCGCGGAAGCAAGATCGAGACTGGCCCAGGCGAGGATAACCCAGGGCAGCACCAACGTTGGCGTTACAAGCCAGATCAGACAGCAGCAAGCGGGCCTAGGAAGCGCTCAAGCCAATTACGACCAAGTCTTGCAGAACTACAATGCGCAAGTTGCTGCAGCGCAAGCTCAGGTCACCGCCGCAAAAAGTGCGGTAGCCAATGCCCAAGCGGGGCTCAACAAGGAAAACTTCAACCTCGCTAACGCCCAGACGAAGTACGACCGAACGTACAATCTCTACAAGCAAGGGTTTTCGGCCGCACAGGATGTGGACGATGCCAAAACCACGCTAGAAGTTCAAAAAGGCTCCGTTGGGGTTGCACAAGCCCAGGTGTCCGCCGCAAAGGCGCAACTCGACGCCCAGAACCAGAATCTTCTCATCGTCAAGAGAAAGGGCCTCTCCGATATCGCTGCGAGCAAAGCAAGCGTCACGCAGTCTCAAGCTACGCTTCAAGTGGCAAACGCGAATCAGTCTCAGATGCCCGCCTATCAGCAAAACCTTGCGGCTCTCCAGAGCCAAGTAGATGCCGCAGTAGCCCAGGTTAATCAGGCGCAATCCAAACTGTCAGACACGGTAGTGCGGTCCACCATTGCCGGCACTGTGACCGCCAGAAAGGCGGATCCCGGAGCACTGGCATCGCCAGGTAGTCCCGTTCTAGAGGTGCAGTACCTTGACTGGCTCTACATCACTGCGACCCTGCCAATCGATTCCGGCAGCCAGATTCACGCCGGCCAAACGGCGCAGATCACGATTGACGCTTTGCCCGGACAAACCTTCACTGGACCAATCGCAAATATCAACCCGGCGGCTGATCCAGTCAGTCGGCAATTCGGCCTGAAAGTTCGCCTTGAAAACAAGGACCATGTCGTCCGGCCCGGCATGTACGCACGCGTCAGCATTGTCACGAGCAGGGTGAAGGCAGAAGTCGTCGTGCCGCGTGAAGCTATCAAGACCAATCAGGATGGATCGACCACCGTCACCGTTATCGACAAGGACAACGTGGCCCACGTCAAGGTCGTGAAACTTGGAGCAACGGATAGCAAGGGTAGCCAGATTCTTGAGGGAATCGAGGCTGGCGACAAAGTCGTGGTTCTCGCCTACACCCCGGTCAAGGATGGTTCAAAGGTTTCCATAGGCAATCCAAATGCGAACTTGAGCGGCAGTAAAGGGGGCAAGGGCGGAGCTGGCAAGAGCGGCAAGAGGCAGTCCCAACAATGAACATTGGCAAATTCTCCGTAACCAGACCTGTTGCCGTCACCATGCGCATTGCCGCGCTCGTGCTGCTCGGTTATATCTGTCTGCTTCGAATCCCGATTGACCTCTTGCCGCGCATTGAGATCCCAACGATTTCGACAAACGTCAGCTGGCCAAACACGCCGCCGGAAAACATGGAGGCACAGATCACCAGGCCGCTGGACCAGGCTGTCTCAACAGTCCAAGGTATCTATCTCGTGAGTTCCAGCTCTCAACTGGGAACCTCCAATGTTAGGGTTCAGTTCAACTACGGCGTCAACATTGATCAGGCTTCGCTCGATGTCATCCAAGCCGTCCAACGAGCCAAAAGGCGCTTTCCAAACGACCCGAATATCTCTGAGCCCTCGATCTTCAAGTTCGATCCGAACTCCCTTCCGATCCTTAGCTACGGCGTGGCGGGTGACCCAGACTTAACCCACCTGCGGGACATCATGACCAACGAAATCAGCCCGATTATCGAATCGGCTGGCGGCGTGGCCCAGGTCAATATCGCTGGCGGCTACGACCGTGCGATCATTGTCGATGTCGATCCAGCCAAGCTTCAAGCACATGGCATCACCATGGCGGATATCTCCAAGCGCCTGGGTGAGGAGAACATCTCACAGCCTGCAGGGTTCTCGAAAGAGGGGCACACGCAATACAGCATTCGCGCCGTTGGCTACTTCAAGTCGCCCGCGGATATTCCCAACATGCCCCTCGGCACCTACAACGGCCAACTTGTCAGCTTGGGGCAAGTGGCCAACGTTCGCGACGCCACCCAGGACATCCAGTACTACACCCGGATGAACGGCCAGCCCGCCATCAATCTCAGTGTTCAGAAGCAGTCTGATGCGAACACGGTTGAGACGGCGAAGAACATCAAGGCAAAGATCGCCGAACTTCAGAAGCGCTATCCCAACCTTCAATTTAGACCAGTCTACGATCAGTCGCAGTTTGTCTCGAACTCGATCTCCGATCTAGAAAGAACGGCGATGATCGGTGGCGTCCTCGCCATCCTCATTATCACGTTCTTCTTACGGAATCTTCGCAGCACCTTTGTTGTCGCACTCTCGATCCCAATCTCGATCATCTCAACCTTTTCCCTGCTCTACTTCTGCGGCTTCACTCTCAACACGATTTCGCTCAGCGGCCTTGCTCTCGCGTCTGGCCTCATCGTTGATGACGCCATTGTTGTGCTTGAAAACATCTACCGGCACATAGAACGTGACAAGAAGCGATCTGCCGAAGCCGCCGTGAGTGGCACCCAGGAGATCATCTCCGCCGTCCTCGCCTCTACCTTCACGGTCATGATCGTCTTCCTGCCGCTCCTCCTTATTAAGGGACAAACAGGTCAGACGTTCACGCAATTCGCCCTCGTCGTTATCTTCTCGATGTCCGTGTCATTGCTTGATGCAATGACGGTAGTGCCCATGCTCGCCTCGCGGATGATTCGGGAGAAGGACGTCATCGCGGAAGCACACCCTGAACTCCGGAAGGAACTTGGAATCAAAACCACCTGGATGACCGGCATCTTCGATAAGATCGGTGACTGGTTCCATGGTTTGGACACCTCCTATCGTAAAGGGCTCAACTGGTCCATCCACCACCGAATTCCCATAATTGGTATCGCTTTGTTAGCGGTTATTGCCGCTGGCGTCCTCTGGCCATTCGTCGGCAAGGAGAACCTGCCGCAGACGGATACAGGCAACTTAAGCGTAAGGCTGCAGCTTCCCCTAGGCACAGCAGTTGAGACAACGGACATTGCCGTCCGACAAATGGAAGGCATCCTTGCCAAGGATCCCGACATCGACACCTATATTGCCGGGTCCGGTTTCCAGTTTCGTGGCTCTGGCGGCGGCCCAAGTTCTCCGAACAATGGCGGCGCTACTGTCCAGCTCAAAGACAAGCGCAAGAGCTCGACCAACGATGTCGTCAAGCGCCTGCAAGCACAGTTCCGTAAAATCCCTGGCGCCAAAGTCACAGTCACGCCATTCGACATCGTTGCTAACATCATCGGTGGCAACAACTTCGGCCTTGCAGTCGATGTCTATGGCCAGGATCTGACTCAGCTCTCCAAGACGGCGAAAGACGTTCAAGACGCACTTTCAAACGTCCCAGGTCTCGATGGCGTCGATGCCTCCCTCCAAGATGCCGCACCCGAGGTGCGGTTCAGTATCGATCGTAACAAAGCGCAGACCCTCGGCGTTTCGTTTCAAGACATCTCAAATACGCTCGCTGCAGCCACGAACGGCCAACTTTCGACTTACTACCAAGAGAACGGTTTTCAATATCCGATCATGGTTCAGGTGCCTCAAAGCCTAAGGTTGAGCGTCGCTCAACTTGAACGCCTGCCTGTCGCAGGAACTGAAAATCGCGCTACACCTGTACTCCTGGGTCAGGTTGCTTCCGGCACAATCGGCGCCGGTCCAGCGGAAATTCAGCGTCAAAACCGGCAGCGCTATATTGACATCGGGGGACGCGTCACCGATCGTCCACAGAGCGAGGTTATGGTCGATATTAATGCCGCCATGGCTAAGGTCCATTTCCCGGAAGGAAGCTATTGGAGCTACAGTGCCCAGCAGCTTCAAAGCGACAAGGACTTTTCGGGGCTCGGCCTATCCGTGTTCCTAGCTATAGCCCTTATTTACATGCTCCTTGCCACGCAATTCGAATCTTTCATTTACCCACTGATCGTTCTCTGCTCAGTTCCCCTCTGCGCGATAGGCATGGTCTTGGCCTTGTTCCTAACGGGTAGGGCATTCGGTCTGACCGCGTTCATCGGACTCCTCATGCTTATCGGCATCGTCGTGAAGAATGGAATCCTGCTCGTCGACTATACGAACCATCTAAGAGAACGCGGCATGCCGCGTGACGAAGCGGTTCTCACCGCTGCGCCAACCCGATTGCGGCCCATTCTCATGACAACTCTTGCCGCCATTCTTGGCATGATGCCCCTTGCCCTCGGTATCGGCACGGGCTCTGAAATGTACGTCCCCCT
>JBBQMJ010000061.1:0-11775 GCA_038328815.1 Fimbriimonadales bacterium
CGCCCGATGCATCCATCAATAATGCGAGCCCACCGAAGCTACAGATTCCGACGACCCCTATAAGAATGTTGTAGCCAAGCCGCCTGGATTCCCACCAGCCAATAATTGAAGAAGGCGTGCGTGGCTCTGGCAACGGGCGGAAAAGCCATTCCATCAATCCGTCTCCACCTCAAATCCCGATACGGCAGCGTGGCGACTATTGGGCAAGGGTCCTCGCAATTTCGGTGAGCCTATGTTCATATTCCGGCAGGGCCACCACCTTACACTGCGCGTGCGTCGCACCAGGCACAACCCACAAAGGGCAACCCGCGGCCTTAGCAAGCCGCTCGGCGTAATTCCTTGGCATAAGCTGGTCTTCAGCTGCCTGGATGATAAGCGAAGGACGGCCCTTCCACTTCTCGGCAGCATCGATCGGCCGAACAGTTGAAGGATCAACGCCCGACATTTTCTTTGCCATCCAGACTACAGGCACCATGATCACATGTCCTCCAGGCAGCGTTCGGTCGAACCAGCGGTTCGCCGTCTCGTCGAGGATCGCAAACGAGCCCTCGGTAACGACGGCATCAACGGAAGGGTCCTTTTCACTTGCCATCCACACCGCCGCGCCACCCATTGATATCCCAACAAGAATGACCTTAGGCGGCTTTTCGAACCGAGAGCGAGCCCATTCCACTGTCTCCAAAACCACCTCGGACTCCTTAATCCCAAATCCGCAAGTTGGGTCAGGATTTGTGTCGTGCGCGGGCATCGCTGGCACCACGACCTCATAGCCCTCGCGCATCAGAAGCGGCAACAAGTCGCTCCAAGTTGCTCGACACCCCTGGTAGCCATGAACCATCACAAAGACCACTTTAGCCCTGCTTCCACCCTTTTCCAAACCCGGTGAAACCCAAACCGGCGTCTTGTCAGCAAGGGCAACTTCCGAAACCCCAGCCGGTCGCTCATAAACCACTCTCGGCGGAGAAAGGTATTGCTTGGCAAGGAAGAAGCAGCCAGCGAAATACGCGGCAATAAGGCCAAGGAGGAAGTAGATCAATTTTTTCCAGCGCTTCTTGGCTTTCAATTTTGGCAGGCCCTGGTTACCTGAAACAAGGATTAGAGGCAGCGAGTTCCAAGGGAGGGTCGCCCCCCTTCTCGACCTTACTTGGGTGGAACTAGCTGTGGACTTTTGTTGAGCGGTACCTCTGCTAGGTAGATACGGGGTTCGACCCTCCCCAAGATCACCCGACCAAACTCTCTGCCGCATTAACCGCGTTGCTGAGCAGCGTCGCCACCGTCATCGGACCGACTCCGCCAGGGACTGGTGTAATCCAACTCGCCACTTCCGAAGCCGCCTCAAAGTCCACGTCGCCAACATCGCCCTTCCGACCCTCGACCCGGTTATAACCGGCGTCAACAACGATCGCCCCCGGCTTTATCCAATCGCCCTTCACTAACTCCGGCCTGCCAACTGCGGCGACCAAAATATCCGCGGTCCGGCATAACGTGGGCAAATCCACAGTCTTCGAATGGGCCACCGTAACTGTTGCATTCTTCTGAAGCAGCATGAAGGCCATCGGCTTACCGACAATCACGCTACGCCCGATAACGACCGCCGTTTTCCCCTCGCACTTGATCCCGTAATGCTCAAGTATCCGAATGATCCCATAAGGCGTCGCGCATCGAAATCCGGGCAAATCTGCAACCAGTCGCCCTAATGACTGCGGCGTAATCCCATCAACATCCTTCTCAGCCCCAAGCATCAATAGCGCCTCCTGCTCATCGAGATGCTTTGGCAAAGGGTGCTGAATCAGCACGCCGTGAACCGACGGGTTGGCGTTGAGTTCCTTGATTTTGGAAATAAGCTCAGCCTGTGTGCTGGAACCAGAAAACGGAAAGCTCTCACCAACCATCCCCGCGTCTTCAGCCCACTTCCGCTTCATATTCACGTAGGCAAGGCTGGCCGGGTCCTGCTCCGCGACGATCACGTCAAGCCGCGGGACAATGCCGTGGATGCGTAGCTTGTCTACGCGGCGCTTGAGCTCCTCGCGAACTAGCTTCGAAAGGGCTTTGCCATCAAGAATTTGCGCGCTCAGTTCTTCTCTCCAGTCGATCTCAATTTCCAGCCGCCTACCTTGGCTAACCGCTTTGCTTCATCGGAATCGGCATCGAGCGTCTCAATCACCGGCTCTTCTTCAGGTTCTGGCTCGCCAATTTCTTCCTCAGGTTCATCTGGTCTGACCCACTCGTTTTTGGGCGAATCCTTTAGCACACGTCCAAGGATTCCGTTGATGAACTTGCCGCTCTCGGCGGTAGAGTATTTGCGCCCAATCTCAATCGCCTCGTTGATGGACACTGCTGGAGGCACGCCAGGGCAGTAATAAATTTCGTAATAGGCGATGCGAAGGACATTGCGGTCAACGGCGGCAATGCGGTCGAAATCCCAGTCTGTGATGACGGATGCGAGCTTGTCGTCGATAGCTGCGAGATGCTCTCTCACACCGGTAATCAGGTCAGAGGCAAATGCATGCAGGTCTTCGGGAAGGTCGGCTTCAGCTAGGTTTTCCTTAAGGACCGTTTGGATGGGCATATGGCCGATTTCCAGCTCATAGAGAGCGCGGAGGGCGACCTCGCGTGCCTTTCGGCGTGATTTAGTGGCCATTGGCCTCGCCGAGGAAGCGGGGGACGAAGCCGGTGTTGAAGTTGCCCGCCATGTACTCTGGGCTCTGCACCAGGCGGCGCAGGAACGGAATGTTAGTGGCGATGCCCTCGACGCTGAACTCTTCCAGAGCGCATTGCAACTTGGCGACCGCCTCACGCCTGTCATTGCCCTTCACGATCAGCTTGGCAAGCATCGGGTCATAAAAGGGGCTTACGCTGTAACCGGCGTAGCAATGGGTCTCCATGCGCACGCCGCGGCCCCCAGGCATTCGCCAGCCTGTGATCTTGCCCGTGCTCGGTGCAAAATCTTTGTCTGGGTCTTGGGCGGTGATTCTCGCTTCAATTGCGTGGCCAGTGAGTGCAACCTGGCGCTGTGCAATAGGCAGCTTCTCGCCCGAGGCGATCTTGAGCATTAGGTGAACAAGGTCAAAGCCGGTGACTTCTTCCGTTACCGGATGCTCGACCTGAAGGCGCGTGTTCATCTCCAAGAAATAGTAGTTGAAATTGCTGTCTACAAGGAATTCGACAGTGCCAGCGTTCTGGTAGCCGACCGATTTGGCGACCTTCACGGCGGCATCGCCCATCTTCTTTCGAACTCGTTCCGGAAGTTGGGCAAAGGGCGCTTCTTCAAGCAGCTTCTGGTGCCGCAGATTCTGAATAGAACACTCACGCTCGCCGAAGTGGATCATGTTTCCGTGCTGGTCCCCCAGCACCTGAATCTCAACGTGACGCGGATTTATAACGCACTTCTCAATTAGAATTTCGCCGCTTCCAAAGCTGGCTTGAGCTTCCGCTTGAGCGGTCTTCCAAAGTCCGGCTAGTTCTTCTGGGGCATCAACTCGGCGAATACCTCGTCCGCCGCCACCGGCCACGGCTTTCAGCAACACGGGGTAGCCAATCTTCTCTGCGACCTTAAGCGCATCGTTATCGGTCGGCACGGCTCCGTCGGAGCCGGGAACTACCGGACAGCCGCTTGCGATTGCCGCTTTTTTGGCGCTTGCTTTGTCGCCCATCGCCTGGATGGCTTTGCTGGGCGGCCCAATAAATTTGATTCCTAGCGACTCTAGCGCTTCGGCAAAATTGGCGCGCTCACTGAAATAGCCGTAGCCTGGGTGCACCGCTTCTGCGCCGGAGATCTGAGTTGCCATGAGCACGTTCGCGAGGTTCAAGTAGCTTTCGCCGTTACTGCCGGCGCCAACGCAGATCGCCTCGTCCGCGATCATCACGTGGAGGGATTCGCGGTCTGCCTCGGAAAAAATGGCAACGGATCGCACGCCGAGCTCTCGACAACCGCGAATGACGCGACAGGCGATCTCGCCTCGGTTCGCAATAAGGACCTTGCTCAGCATTTAATACTTCTCGTGCCCGGGGTGGGGGCAAGAGACCTTGCCTGTGGCCGGGTCGTAATTATACGGCTCATGGGGATCGATAGGGCATGTGATCATCGATCCTATGTGGAGTTCGTCAAGAGTCGCAGGTGGCTTGTCGTCGGCTGAAGAGCTTTCGGCAATCTGGATAGCCGATCGCACCTGGGAAAGGTTCTCGCGGCAAACATCGTCCTTTGCCTTGTAGCGCACTCTGCCGGGGATTGTGATGCCCTTGCCATCAGCACGCGCAGGCAAAGATTCTCCGCCCACCTTAGTGGAATTTGAACCAAATCCGCCCATGAAAAAGACCATCACAAGGATGAGGATTATCCCGATCGTAGCGAGCATCGCAACGAGCGTATTTCCTCTGGTCTTCATTGATCGATCCTCACCACCGCCAGCGTCTGCCCGTATTCAACAGGCTCGCCATTCTTGACCAAAACTTCTAAAACCTCACCCGCAATCGGGGATTCGATGTCGTTGGCAATTCCGAGGGCGGTAATGCCCGCGATGACGTCTCCGAACTTCACTTTTTGGCCCTTTTTGAGAGGCGACTTGGTCTGGGTGTAATAGCCGACGAGGGTGGCCTTGATGGGTTTGGTGCCGTCATCTGCTTCGACCGCATCAGCCTTTGTAAGTGGGATGGCTAGTTTGGGTGCAGGCTCCAGCCGAGCCTGAAACTCCCAGCCGTTTCCCCCAAGCTCAACCTCCGTGTACCCGCTCTCACGCGCCACCACTAGTGCATGCCGCACCAGCTCTAAATCGAGGCTGGACATAGGCAAGCAGTGTACCTGTGGGTCAAAGGTCAAAGGTCAAAGGTCAAAGGTCAAAGGTCAAGTAGGGGGTTGTGCTCCCCTTTTGACATTTGAACCTTGACGTTTCGCTGTCACCCCTGAACGATATCGCCTTTCGTGATCTTCCCGTCTCCGATCAGATGCACCTTGATGCTTTTCTCCTGAACTTCAACGACTTCGACCATGCCAACATCGGTCGCCTCTTCAAACACCACGGTGTCGCCATCCTTCACAACGTTGGTCACGTGGCGGAGTTTGAACTTCTGCCCAATCTTGACTTTGGCATCGGTGGGCAGCTTCACGATGGCGGAGCCGTCGTCAAGAACGGCAAGCACTGAGGACTTGAACGAGGGCTTGGCTAGGCCGAGTGAGGGGAGTTTCTTTGCCTTTGGCGTCATGTCCTTGCAGGTTTCATCGACGGCGCGCCGCGTGGCTTTGCCAAGGAGCGATGACCACCATTCGTCGTTGTCGAACGACATGTTCGTGTACCAGTTGGGCGAGTAGGAGAAATTGGTTGTCTTTTCGATTCCAGCGCCCGTGCTCGCTGACAGGATCTCACCCGTGGTGGAGTTCACAATCCTAATATCGAGCTTGGCCCGAGCGCTTGTCTCTCCCATACCGACGCTACCGAAATGGCCCCCAAGCAGTTTCCCTGCGCCGCCAATGTCCTTGTGATTCAGGCCCCATTCGGAAATGGCTCCGAGAATGATATAGTCGGCGCCGATGAGCTTGCCGATCTTGGCCGCCGTTGCCGGATCGACACGATCGCCGGCGGCGAGGTTTTGCTCCTTGAGAATGTCTGCCAGCCGCTGCCGCTCGATCATTCGAAGGCCATCGTTGACCAGATGCGTAACGAGCATGTTGGAAACGCTGTTGCCAATCTGCACCCGCTGCGCCCACCAGCCCTCGCCGGAGAATCCATCATCTGCGGTGAAATCCATGACCGCAAAAGTAGCTCTCGGCTCACCAGAGTCCTTAGCGGGAGCAGGCGTGGTTGCCTGGCCGAAGGCGCAAGCCGCGTAAGCGACGGCAAATAATGCGAAGCAAGTCCTCATCCAGCGATTGATCATATTCTTTCTCCAAGGCATCGGGACGCCTAATTTCCATAGTGCCAAAGCGGTCCCACCATCACGGGGGGCGGTTCAACGCCACTGTCGATATTGTAATTTATGGGAGGGCTCTTTCGGCAATTTTGCCAGAGCATCGGCTGAAAATGACATTCGACAGCCCCGTTGGCCTCCAAGGGCACCTATCGAGAAGGTATCCTCTCGTTTCGCGTCGGGGCGTGGCGCAGTTTGGTAGCGCGCTTCCATGGGGTGGAAGAGGTCGCAGGTTCGAATCTTGTCGCCCCGACCATAATTTTCTACCCAATCTTCATTAGGCGCAGGCCCTTGATCTCATGCGTCAGCAGCTCCCGAGCAGCAGCAATCAACCGCTCGGCATGGGGCTGAATTGCATGGAATTCGAATGCAGCTTCATCGGCCCAGATTGAGTGAATCGAAAACTCCTTAGGTTCGTGAATGGACTCGAAGATGTCCACGCCAAGACAAGCATCTTCCTTGCGCGACTCAATGTTCGTTTCCAGTATTAGCTCCCGAAAAGCATCGGCTTTTCCAGGCTTGGGCGTGAAACGAACTATGAAGTGGAAATGCGGATCTGCAGAACCTAACATACAGACAAATATACACTAGTCTGATGTGTAGACTGAACATCGATACCGCCAGTGGGCCGGGGATCGGCAGTGCCGCCGTTCAGTAATAATCTGAACCTCACGTCAGCATCCGGCGGGTAGTTCGCCGTCGATCAAGGAAATTCTCGGCATTGGGCGACAATTAGCTATGGACTCATGGCGTCCGAAAACGGATGAGACTCGCGTGATCGTCTGGGATCTTGGGCGACCTGGGAAGGCTCGGGTGCTTCGGGTCTTGGACTATCTCTTAGAGCGCCGATGCGAGGTGGTTGTTTTAGCCAAGTGCCGGACCGCTTCTCTTCCCTTGATCGCTGAAGCTCTGGAAGAAGGCGGGTATTCAGTCCTGCTCGGTGACCCGTCGTTTCAGCCCTCACTGTTAGTCGTCAGCCTCTTGAAAACCAAGGCCGACGAATGGCCAGCGCCGTTGCCGTACGGCCATCGATGGGTTCCGTTCAGCCTTCCGAACGGCGTAGTCGCGCTTGGCGTTCATATCCCCTACGCTGGAGAATCTGAGGGGCTGGAGGGGAAGCGGCGGTATTGGGAGGCGGTTTTGGAATGGAGCCGAGCGCATCAGGACCGGAAAGCCATGATCCTGGGCATTTTCAACACGGGGCTTCCCGCCGATACGCAGGGCGAGCGCTATTCACTTGGGTCTTATATTCAGGAACTACTAGACCACGGCTGGGTTGATTGCTGGAGGCAGGCTAATCCCGGGATGAACGATTTCGGGTGGTTTAGCCATACGGGGAATGGCTTCCGGCTCGATCACTGCTTCTTTTCGCCGGCCCTCGCGCTGACTCTAATTGACAGCGAGTTTGATCACGAAGCGAGGTTTGCTGGCCTTAGTCAAAGCGCGCCGCTATTAGTTCGCCTAAGCCTCTTGCGCGACGTCATTTCTGGGCAATCAGAAGGGCGGCGAGGGCAAACAAGCTGATACCAATAACCACGACGTTGTACCAAAGAATCGCTTTCTTGGTCGATAGACCGGTCTTGTAGTTGAACTGGAATCCGCACACCTGGCACTTGGTGAGATTCAAAATCCCCGGCCCAACAACCCCGCCCCACCAAGTGTACTTAATCCTCTTGCCTGCAACCTGTCCGCAGCTGGGGCAAGGCAACGCTTCAGGGTCTAGGGGAGCCCGGGGATAGTTGGTTGGCGCGCTCATAGTTGACGGAGATTATGACTGCGAGACCGATGCCGCGGGGGTTTCACCGCACTATGACGAGAGGAATACACGTAAGCGGGCTTGTTGTTCTGTGTAGCGGAGCCGAGGCGAAGCGATAGATTCTGCTCCTAACCGCTCCTTTCCACGAGCTACACCTTCCAGCCCGGGGGCTGCCCGGTGTCCCGGCCCTCGTTAGCCAAGCGCCGCGGCGGTGGCAGATCCTATCGCTTCGCTCCAGGAGGACAATTCTCAGGAGTGCCTTGGTGTCCGAACTAGAGCGGCGGCCTACTTCTTCCGTAAGGGGTCGAAGTCCTTGCCCAGCTTCTTAAGCTGCTTGCGCAGGTGTTTATCGCCAACCTGCAATGACCTGCGACCAGGCGCCACCAACTTTGCCACCACATAGACAATCGCGGCCACGGCAATGCCAATAACGATCCAATGGATGAGTCCGATGATCATCAGGCCAACCATGATCAATCCGAAACCGGCAAGGCACGCAACAAGCACTTTAAGTCCGGGGGACATCAATTACATCATATGGCGAAAAGCACCCGGCTGAAGACGAAGGAGCCTAAATGCCCTGGCTCAATCTTCATAAGATGCCTGCCGGACCAGCTTTGCAGGTGGCTCAATGCCCGCTAGCGTCAAGTAATACAGCACAATCGCCGCGATGGTGCGGTCCATGGCGAAGTTGCGGTAGGTCAGGATCGAGGTTGAAAAGTGAATGAAGGCGTACTGGTTGGCTTCCCAAATAACGGGCTCACCGCTGGGCAAGACACCGTAGTCGAAGGCCACGTATTCCACATCCAGCGCCCGCCGGGCTGCAATAAGCGACTCCTCAAAGGAGTCGGCCGAAATGAGAAATTCAATCTCTTGTTCCCTGGACGTCAGACCCTGAACTCGCCCAGAGCCGCGGGTTAGCCAGTCTTCCGACATTTGAAGGTGGTGGGTGATAATTGTGTCGCCGATGGCAAATGATCGGTACTTGCGATAAAGCCCATCCGCAGACCTGGTCTCGATGTATTCCGATACAACTGGGTCGTCGTAATGCTCAATCGGCGCCAACTCCAAGTCCTTATCGCAAGCGATTAGGTGGAAATCTCGCTGGTGGCCGACGTTCTCCCTCAGCAAGAATGGAAACTCCAGGCCATGCAATCGGGAGCGAAAATCGGAGGGACTACCCGCCGCAGCAACTCGAGGTGTCCGAACGCCAGTAGGAGCAAGCCTAGCGTCGGTATTGAGCTTGCTCAAATTCTCCTGCCGGTCAACGCCATTGACCACAAGGCCGCCGGAGCCTCGGCACACCTCGCCAAATTCCGATGCCTGTTGAAAATGATGCGGCGCTTCAATGTCTGTGGGATCCTGAAACCAGCAAACCAACACTTTGCGACCAGCTGCCAAATCGGGCGATGCAGGCAGCGTAACCATCTCGAAGCAGGGCCATAGCGCGGCGTGCTCTGCCTTGATCCAGTCAAGGATTACGTCGTAAAAGTGGGGATTGATCGGCCCGGCGCGGATGATGAGAATAGGCGCCGCATCACTCATTCTGTAGCCGAGATCACCAGTGCGGAGTCTTCGTTTCGACGCTTGAAGTAGTTCTGCAGATAGCTCTGCAGATCAGTGTTGTCCGACTTCCAATGCCATGCGCCGTTGGCACCGATCTCTAAGTCGGAATAAGGATTAAATCCCCGGCTACTGATGCCGCTGTGCCGCTCACGCCCGTTCCGATCCTCCATGCTCCCGTGCCAAAGGTGGTCGATGACGCCAGGGATGCAGCCAATATCGACGATTCCCTCAAGCGGCCGCCCCCACTTCAGATACCGATCAGCCTGCGATGGTCCCATCTCGTGCATGCGCATCAACGACTCGAATTCACCGGTGAACGCGCATAGGGTAGCCGTGTCCCCACCGCCAATGACGCACCCGTCATAGAACTCAACTTCTTCCAGGAATTCCCTGCGGGCTGCCCAAGCGTGGCCCGGCGATGGTGAGCCTTCAGAGCGATCCATTGAAGACTCAAGCCAACCTGCATCTGGTTTACTCCCGGCAAGGATGGAACCAACAGAAGGGCGGGTTCGGTCCGTGCTGCCATCAGGATTCAGATAGCGAACCATCGCGAACGCCTGCACCATAGGCACTTCCTCTAGGCGCTCCTGTACCATTTCAGTCCAATTTAGCTCGCGAAATAGCAGATCGGCGTCAAGCCACACAACTTTGGTGCACGCCGACGGAAGGTTTTTGATGGCGACATTCAGCAGCCGTTCTTTCTGCCAAAGTTTGGCTCCTCCGCGAAGCTGGACTAGGATGTCAGCGTCACCTTCACGCAAGGAAAACGGCTCGTCCCAAGCAAGCTCCACAGCTAATAGAGGAAGGCCAAGGTTCTCGCGAAACGTGCGAAAGCTTTCAACCCTTGACCGAAAACCCGCAGGATTGAACAGGCATGTGATAGCCCAAAGCGGCCCGCTACTTGGCACCGACAGCCTCCATGACCTCGGCACTCCGCTTGACCACGGTCAGCCCATCGGCGAGCGGGAAAGCCAGGACTTCGAATTGAGGATCCTCTCGAAGCCGATCCATGTATCGGCAAACCGTGTGCGTATAGATGCGATCCTCGCCGTACATGCGGCTATCGCGTTCTCGCACGCTATCGTGAAACAGCACGACGCCATCAAGACTCATTTTGCCAAGGAATGCCTCATGATCAAACCGCGCTTGCTCCTCAGAGTGGAAGCCATCGACAAACAGCAGGCCGACATTTTTCAGGCAAGCAAACTCAGCCGACCGAACGAACTCCTGGGTTGTCAGACAAAAGTGGCGGATGTTTGTAGCGCCATGACTTGCGAAATGGGCCGAGACCTTGGTCGGCGCCTTCCAGAAGTCGTCAACCAGCGAAGGGTCGATGAAAACAACTTCGCCGCAGCCATTATCCTGTAGGGCCTTGCTAATCACGAGCGGCACGAATCCCCGGTAAGAGCCAATGACTACCGCCGTCGAGAGGCGGGTGGCGCGAGCCAATCCGTAATAAATCCAACCCAAGCCGAGATTTTGGTCACATGCAGTCTGCCCGTGCCCCATGCGGACCATCTCTGGGTCCCGATATAGACTTTCGATCCAATCCTTCACGTCAACTCACGACCATTGGCTCGTGGGGGCACTCAACCATAGGAGGGATTATTGCACTTGGATATCAGGACCAAGGAGGTTCGGCAATCTTCCTTTGAATCTGGCACCTTTCTCAAAGAAGAGTCGAATTGGCTTGTCGGATTACTGTGGGCGGATGCGTACTGGGTGGTTGGCGTCAAGATCGAAACGGCCCTTCAGGACACCTCTGCGGAGTGTTAGCGATCACGGGAACCGCCCCCCGTCTCGCCGGAGCGGCCTCCCTCCTCCCGCAAGGAACGGCAAGATGGGGACGGAACGCGCGGCGATTTGAACCTTCCCTATGAACTCCACTCACGCGCTTTCTCAAACAAATCGACCTGCCCAAATCCATAAACTCGCTGCAAGGCGACTTCAACGGGCTCGCCGGTAAACAGCTTCTTGACGACGTCCGCTAAATGCGCATGGCTCGGTAGCTCCTTAAGTAGCTTCATGAGACCAGCGTCACCACTAATCGAATGTAAGAAGCCCACGAGGACTGTTCCCTGGTCGTAAGCCGCTTGAACGCCGCCCATGTTCGAAGACTCGCGGCGGTCAACCTCAAAGGCACCGCCCATTTGAATTGGGGAAAGCCATGTCCTTTTCTCCCTCAAACGAGCTTGCGCGCGCACTGGATTGCGGCCCTCCATGAGGCACGCAATACCCTCGTCAAGCCAATGCGGAGCCAGCTTCTCAGCCGTATTCAGAACGATCACGTGCGCGTACTCGTGAGCCGCAACACGCCACAACTCCTGTGGATCGTGCGCGCTGACTAGGGGAAGACAAATCTTGTCGTACGGCACCTTATCCACACAGTAGCCGTATCTGGCGTTGTGCCAATCGGCATCAGCTTCGCCAGTCAGGATTGTCGCAAGCACAGCCTCACTGCGGTTCCAGCGCAACCGATTCGTGACCTGGGTAGCCGCGTCGAGCACGACATGGCCGACGGCCTCGTCATGCGATACCTCTTCCGGCAACCA
>JBBQMJ010000062.1:0-11744 GCA_038328815.1 Fimbriimonadales bacterium
AGAAATTCGTGGTCGACCATCTGGCTAAGCCCCTAATCAAAGATCGCCTGCTTAAGCCTTGGGCCACGCAGATTAGATCTTTGGGTGCCCTTGAAAACGTCTACTGCAAGCTTTCTGGAATGGTAACCGAAGCCGCCCGGACTTCTTGGACGCCCGAAGACTTCAACCCTTACGTAGACGTGGTCCTCGAAACCTTCGGTCCGAAGCGGCTAATGATCGGCTCCGACTGGCCCGTGTCTTTGTCGGGTGGTCCCTACACCAAAATAATGGCGGCTTATGAATCCACTTTCAGCGGTTTAACCGCGAGCGAGAAGGACATGGTTCTCGGAGAGACGGCTCGCGAGTTCTACCGCCTGGACTAACCACCTTCATTCTCCCTTCGACAATGTTAACGAAGCAAATTCTTGTCACAAACAAGGCGCTTGCAAACAAGAACAATTGTTAAGACCCCGCTAAGAAGGGATTATGAAGAACTCAGCACGCACCGTTTCGTTCATCGTCGTTGCATCGGCCTCAATCGCAGCTCGGGCGAATATTACTGCTTACACCGACCAGTGTCTAGCTCAAACGACCCAATTCTATTTCGACCCAAATACGAACCTTGGCTATGACCCGCATTACAGTCAGATGAGCGGTGTCCCCCTTATTTACAAGGATCCGTTCAGCAACAATTCAGTCGGGGATGCATCATTTGCAACTCAGTCGTCCATCAGTAGCAGCGAATTGACTAGTACGCCGCAATACCTTGATGTTTTTGCCTCAGTTATTGCCCGTGCCTCTGCTCAAGCTGATACGAGCTACGCTGAGTCGACGGTCCTGACCTACAACTACGTAACCTTTACCCTTGACCATGCGGGCTCAGTGACCCTATCAGCCAATGGCGGAGGCGGGTTCAGCGGTTTTGGAGGATGCTTCTCGTATTTGGATGTTGACGGAACGGATTACCAGACAGCAGCCGTAAGCGGCTCATACTTCATTCCGGTATCGGCTGGCACCCATACGGCTTATTTTGAAGGCATCATTGACGCTTATGCCGGCTTGAGCGGGGTTTACGGCGGATTTTCGGGCGGCACTCTTATCTCGACGTACGAGATGCAAATCTCCTCCGTCCCTGAGCCGGCCTCTATCGCCTGCCTGAGCGCATTCACCGTTGGCCTGATTCGTCGGAGGCGACGCTAGCCACCTATTCGGGAACCGGCTCGCCGCCACGTGCGCTCGAGGCATAAGCTGCCTCGACAACGGCCATGGTCTTGAAGGCGTCTTCAGTATCGGTTTGCATCACATGGTCCGTACCTTCAAGGGCCCGCATGACAGAAGCCATAGGTCCGATGAAAGCGTGTGGGAACCAGCTCCCCTCAAGCGGGTAATCAATCCATTCCTCCGAGCCGGCGGTGATGTAGCGCAGATAATCGGGCCTGCCCTTCGGGTAGTCCATATTGAGGCCCATTTGAAGCTTGATCGCGCCCTGTGTGCCCTCGAGCTTTATGTAGCTCTCCTGCTCTTGGGGACCGTAGGCGTGCCCGTGGTAGGTGAGGATGGATGCGCGCTTCCAGTCACCGTAATCGAAGATGATCGCCGAGCGGGAGGAGTCGAGCTTTGGCGAGACGGGATGCTTGATCGTCTTTGCGTAAACGCCCTGCGGCTCACCCATCAAAGCGCGAATCAGGTCGACGTAATGAATGCTGTGGTAGACAATCTCCATGCGAGGGGCCTTTTCAAGAAAGTCCCAAAGCTGCCATGGGGTGTTAACGTTCACCTTGACGTCGATGTCGTGAAGATCGCCAATGACACCCTGGGCGATAAGGTTCCTGGCTACAAGCACGTAGGGCGCGTAGCGGAGTTGGAAGTTTACTGCTGCAATAAGCCCCTTTTCGCGGCAGATATCCCTTAGATCCGAAGCTTCGTCAAGCGTTTCGCCGAGCGGCTTTTGTATGAGGACGGCGGCGCCTTCAGGTAGTTGCTCAAGGATTGGCAGAATCGCGTACGCCGGTACGGCTATATCGAAGACGCATCCTTCTGGAGCCTGGTCGATGGCTTCTTCAAGGGAAGCAAATACTCGCTCGACACCGAAGTCTTTGGCTATAACGGTAGCTGTTGAAAGGTCCGAGTCAAAAACGCCGAACACGGGGAAATTGGCCATGGCGTACGCAGGATAGTGGGCGTTGCGAACGATACCGCCCGCGCCAATGCTTACAATCGGTGCTGGGCTCTCGGGCATTGGCGGCTGGTCAATTCTCATCTGCTTAGGATTATCTCCACTTCTCGCTCAGCGATTGCCAGGGACGACTCGGGCGAATGTCGGTCATGGGTGACTCTCTTGACCGCTTGGTTGAGGGATTCGTTGATGGCGGGGTACTCGGGAATTGGCGGGAGGACTCGAGTATTTTCATGCACGCGCTCTAGAATGCCGTAGTACGGAAACCTCGCGAGCACATCCGTGTCCCTCCAAGTCGACAACCTCACCCCATTTGCTCCGGACATCGACGCTAGTTTGTCCATATCCGGAGACATTGCATGACTCATAAACTTGTATGCGGTGTCCTTGTGCTTGCTTCCGGAAAGAATGGTCAACGCCCAAAAGATATTCAATGAAGTTCCGCCAGGGATTTGCGCGCAACGGTTCAATCCCGCAATTTGTGATCCTGGCATTTCCGCCGTCGCGGCAAAGCCGCTCCAATTCCACATCATGGCTGCCTTACCGGAGGCGTAGAAGACCCCTGAATCCAGGCTATTCATGTCCAGACAGTCCAGAGGCGCAACACTCTCCGCATGCATCAAGCCCGAATAGAAAGCCAGGGCATCGCATCCTTGTTTCGAGTTGAAGACCGGTTTGTCGCCGCCCAGCAAGGACCCGCTACGACTCCAAAGGTGGATGAGAAAGTCGTAAACGTTGTTGTGGCCGTCGGGCATCGCACCCACGCAACACCCCCATAGGCCCGGCCGAGTAAAAAACCTCGCGACTTCGAGAAACTCCGCCCAAGTGGTTGGGACGCACAACTCTCGGCCATGTTGAGCCTTGAACGCATCTCGTTCTCTGGGGCTATCAAACAAGTCTGATCGGTAATGGAATACCTCCGGACCATCGTGCCACGGCACAGCGAAGAATCTGCCACTCGCAGACGGTAGCCCGCGCATGGCGGGAGACCACCCGCTTGGCCAGTCTCCTGGAGGGTCCATGGCAAGGTAGTCGTCGAGTGGCTCGAACAATCCCTTCTGCACGCCCTCCGGCAGCCAATCCGTCACGCTAAGAAACAAATCAAACTCACCCGAGAGCGCTTCCTTGCGCCCAATGAATTTCTCGTAGTGCTCCTCGATCGTGAAAGAATGCCTCTCAATGCGGATGTCGGGATGGACAGCTTCAAATGCCGCAATCTGCCCGCCAAACGCACGCTCGAAAGCATCGAAATCTCGGGTCGCGAGTTGCAGTGTGGTCACGGCTTCGTTACAACAACACCATTCACGGTGCCCCAAGGCCTACCTTCCGGCGGTTGCAGCATCTCAAGGGTGATGTCATCGGGGTCAAGGAAGTAAACCGTGAACCCGCCCTTGTTCACACCCGCCTCAATCGCCACCGGTGCTGGCGCTTTGAATCGAACGCCAGCGACAGAAAGACGCGCGTAGTCCGCGTGGATGTCGCTTGAAATGAAGGCCAGATGCGGAGCGCCTGGGCGGTTTGTGGAAACGTCAGTCTTCTCGCCGCGCGGATGAACATATTCGACGAGCTCCAAATGGTGGTTTGAAGGACCGACAAACGCGTTTGGAATCCGAAGCATCGCCACCTTCAGATTGGCGTCTGGGTAGCCGACCAGCTTGCTCGTGTACTCGTTGTGTTGGACTTGTTGGTGAAAGAGTTCAAGCCCCAATAAGCCGCAGTAGAACTCAAGCGACTGCTCAAGATTGCTTACCGTAAAGCTGGCATGCCAAAGACCGTTAAATCCCATCCTTCACCTCATCAAGAAGCCGCCATCGACTCCGAATGTTTGCCCTGTTATATAGCTTGCCGCGTCTGAAGCAAGGAAAAGCGCCAACTCGGCTACTTCTTCCGGCTCACCGATTCGCCTTAACGGCGTTTGGGAAATCACCGGCTCAAGCGTCGCCTCCGGATCAATCCCTCTTATGGCGCCTCGCGTTTGAGCGATTTCTTCTGTCAACGGCGTTCGAATAACTCCTGGGGCAATGGCGTTGACACGAATGCCATGGGGCCCAAGAGTCGCCGCGCAAGACCTAGTCAGACTAACCAAAGCCGCCTTACTAGCGCCATAGGCCGTCTGCTCCACCTTCGGTAGAAACCCGGAGTCGGACGAGACATTGATCACGACTCCTTTCTTCAAGGGAGTCCAAGCCTTCGCAAATTCCTGGGTCAAGAAGAATGGGGCAAAGGTGTTGATCCGGAACGTCTTCTCCCAGGCTGCCGCTTCAGATTCCATCAATGGCTCAGTCCGGCAAATTCCGGCGCAGTTCACCAGGATGTCTATGTCACCCACTCGCGTCACTAGTTCAGCGAGCCTGGCAGTGTCGGAAAGATCCCAAATGAGAGACTCGCCAACCCTCGACGGCTTGACGTCAACTGAAATTACTCCCGCCCCGGCCTCAACAAACTTGGTTGCAATGGCAAGCCCGATGCCCTGAGCGGCTCCGGTAACAAGCGCTCGCCGCCCTGTCAAACTCACGCAAGTTCCCTCGCTCTCTCAACAATCTTCTCAACGCTTGGTAAGGAAGCGTCCTCTAAGACTTTGGCAAACGGTATCGGAACATCTTCTCCGCATACGCGCAAGATCGGCGCATCCAGTTCATCAAACAGTTTCTCTTGAACCTGAGCAGCCAAATCAGCGCCAAAACCACAACGGCCGTAAGCTTCATGGGCGATCAAGAGCTTGTGGGTCTTTCGAACTGAGATGGCAATCGTGTCCCAATCCAGTGGATTGAGCGTGCGAAGGTCAATCACTTCTGCATCGATCCCCTCGGCGGCGAGCTTCTCGGCTGCCTTTATGGCCAAGGTCAGGGTAAAGGAATAGCTAACAATCGTCAAGTCCTTCCCAGGTCGCACCACGATAGCTTTGCCAAGAGGCACGAAGTGCTCGCCTTCCGGGACTTCGCCGGATTCCGAATAGAGCTGCTTGTGCTCAATGAAGAGGACGGGATTCTCGTCTCTGATAGCCGCGGTAAGAAGCCCCTTAGCATCGGCGGCATTTGATGGCGTCACGACCTTCAAGCCTGGAACGTGTAGGAACAAGGCTTCCAACATCTGAGAGTGCTGCGCGGCCGCCCCTTTGTAGCCGCCACCTTGAGTCCGGATTACCATGGGGGCCCGCGCGTTTCCGCCACTCATGAAGTGGGTCTTGGCGATCTGGTTCAGTATCTGATCCATCGCGACCAGTGAAAAGTCGATGAACATGAGCTCGATCACAGGCCGCTTGCCCGTCATCGCGGCGCCGAGTCCAATCCCAATAAATCCGGACTCAGAGATGGGAGTGTCCCAAACCCGCTTCTCGCCAAATGCCTTAAATAGTCCTTCGGTGCATCGGAACATACCGCCAAAGCGGCCGACGTCCTCACCAAGAACGATCACGCTCTTATCGCGCTTCATCTCTGCATGCAAAGCGGCGTTGATGGCTTGCGGGAAAGTGCTTGTCATGCGAACAAGTCCTCTTTTAGTTCACTCACGTTCGGCTCGGGGCTGGCGAGGGCGAAGGCGATTGCGTCTTCTACAACCTTCATCGCCCCATCCTCAATTGCTTTTAGGCCGTTGACCTTGGATTCGTCAAGCTGCTGACGGAGCCTGGTGATCGGCGACTTTTCCTGCCATTCGGCGACCTCTGCTTTGGACCGATAAGCTGTCCCTGGATCGTTTTGATAGTGGCCGCAGGTTCGATAAGTCATCGCCTCAATGAAAGTTGGCCCTTCGCCCTTGACGGCTCGGCGCCTCGCATCGGCGACGGTTTCGCGAACGGCCATCACATCATTTCCATCAATCCTTAGGGCACGAATATCGTAAGCAGCCATGCGCTTTGTTAATTCGGTGACGGGCGCAGATTCGGATAACGGGGTCATTTCGGCGTAAAGGTTGTTTTCACAAAGGAAGATCACGGGCAGCTTCCAGAGCGATGCCATATTCATGGCCTCGTGGGTCGCACCCTGGTTCAGAGTGCCGTCGCCAAAGACCGTCATCGCAATGCGATCTGCGCCATCGATATGAAAACTGAGTGCAGCACCAACCGCCGTCGCAATGCCTCCGCCAACGATCCCGTTTGCACCAAGCAAGCCGTTCTCAATGTCGGTCAAATGCATCTTTCCGCCCTTGCCTTTGCAAAGCCCAGTTCGTCGGCCAAGAATCTCGGCGACCACGCGATTGATATCACAGCCTTTCGCCAGTACGTAGCCATGCCCCCGGTAGGTGACAGTGATTGCATCTTCTTTCTTGAGGGCAGAACACGCTCCGGCAGGCAACGCTTCTTGACCTGTGGCCAAATGGAGTGAGCCGCGCAATATGCCTTGCTGGGAAAGCTCCATCAGGCGCTTTTCCAGGTGCTGAAGGATCAGCATCTGGCGGTACAGGCCAATGAGGAGAGTGGAATTGAGTGGCGGGCCAGCCTTTGCAGCCATAACTAATTTAACACTACCCGCAACCTAGGCGTGATTGGCTTCTTCAAAGACCTTCCAATACTCATCTCCGACAGCGCCAAATAAGGACACGCCTGATCCGCCTCGCTTGTGCACTAGGTCTATTGCCCGTCGAAACTCCTCCGGCGTCTGAAAAGCCGGCATGTAAAGACCAGCGAATATCGGGAACGAAGTGGCCTGGATATTCTCCCGCATGCAGTCTCCGATCCATTCCACAGGCTGGTCATAGAAGCTGTGATAGATCATTGGGCATGCCGCATCAAGCGGCCACTTATCCCAGTCCTGGCGGCAAATCTTCCTTGCCTGACTTGGCGTCGGGAACACTGCGGCCGTGATGCTCTTGCCGTGTGTGTGCGTCGTTTTAGCTAGCTTCTTGACAAGCTTAGTGATCGAATCGTAACGGAAGTGAAGCCATTCGGAGTCATTTGCTGGATTGACGATGTCGATAGGATCGCGTCCCACGGCTTTCTTGAAGGCTTCCCGCGTGTGCGACGAGTAGCAGAAATCGTAATCAGGCAGCTCTTCGGTTTGATCCAGATTGTAGGTCCTCCATAGGGCCCTGGGTAGGATCACGTCGGGGTAGCGCACGTAATCTAGATGCACTCCCGAAACGGCGGGATGAGAGGCAAGCTTGGCCACCTGGTCGTTGACGAAGCTCTGGACGCCAGGAATCACAGGCGAGACCCATCGGTAGTAGTCCACATAAGGCGGCTTATCGAAACAGGACTTCCCGCTCCGGCTGACCATATACCAGTCGGGGTGGTTGTCTCGAATCCACTGGTCGCCTCGGTTCGTCGTCCACATCCAGGCATGGATCTCTAGCCCAACACCCTTGATAATGTCGAACTCGCGGTCATCCAGCCCTCCGGCAATAAACACGCCGGTGATACCGCGCGCTTTCAGGCCCGAGTATCTCGCCTTCAAGTCAGGTGCCGAAGCCTTCGGTTCAAGGTGAGTCCAAATGAAGTAGTTGCGGACCTTGAAGGGAGGGGCTTTGCCGGACTCCTCTGCAGGCGAGCCCAGCAAACTCGTTCCTAGTCCAAACACCGCACCTGCTTTCACCGAGTTAATGAGAAATTCCCTACGATCCACTGGATCATTGTGCATCTAGTTGACCCATCATTTTCGAAACAAGAACGATAGCCAGCCACCCAAGAAACCGCCGATCCCTATGATCGGAATATGAATGAACGAAAAGATGACAATGGGTAGAAATATCTCCATGTCTTCCGTCCCGAAGGCGCAAATAATTCCGCAGAAGTAGATCAAGCTGCAAGCCAGAAAAATAGTCCAAGCTCTTTTCGCCCCGAAGACTCCGCCAACTAATCCGGCCACAGTCCCTCCTATGAAATTCAACAAGAGGAAAAGCGTCTAGTCGAAGTTTTGATTTGCCGACTTGTGGTTCCAGATTGTTGGGGCGAAGAAACCAATGACAATTAAAAAGCACCCTGGCAAAGCGGCGAGCGCAGCAGCGTGAGCCAAACCCAGCTTTTGGGCCGCCTCAATGGAACGTGGATATTCTGCTTCGGTCAGGCCGTTAGACTCCACGACAATATCTACGACAATTTTGAGGTTCTTCGGGTTCCATCGATCGATCAGTTAGCTGCCTTCCAGAACCGGAGGGATTGGTCGACCTTGTAACCATGATAGGTCCCTTCAAAGAGGTTCTCAGTCGCTTCCAGGGCCGCGTCAGGCTCTGACCATCCAAGTTCCTTCAACGTCCTCGCCCACTTACCGTGCTTTTCCTTGAAGACATTCTCGGCGTCCCAGAGGCGAGCTAAGACTTGCTCCTCCTTCCAACCTGGAAGAGCCTTCAACGCGTCTTTGCCAGAGGAAAACTGAATGTAGCCCCACCGTTCCGGCAAGTGCATATTGACGATACCCTGCGGCGACCAAACCCAATTGTCCTCAGAAGTACCGGCAATGCTCTGATACTTGCCGTCGATGGCGTCAAATTGCCACTCAACCCGTGAGAAATTGATGCGCCACTGGTCTCCCGATCTTGGGGGCGAGGGGCAACCGGCCATCTGTTTAAGCGCCGTCCAAGGAATCGCGATCTCAACCGTCCACCCGTAATCAAGATCGGAAGGGTCGTTGATGGTTCCATTAACATGAACGGCTGTCTTCAGCCCGGCAATCTCCCAGCCATCGATCGGCGGTCCTCCAGCCCGATACGGGTTGATTAGTATCAAATCCCAGGTGGTGTTCAAGGCATTAAGCTCCAACTCAGAGTAAAGGTGCCCATCGCCATCTGGGTCGAGGAAGACCTCGAAGTCGTTGTCGTGGAAAATCACCGAATCGTGGTCTCTGAGAGTTGCCCTAACGTGGGGTTCCGCAAGGTCCGCGGCAATGTACAGGTTCGTATCGTCCCAAAGCATCTTCACCCGCGTTCGAAAACGCGGCCGCAACTTTGGATTGCCCAAGATGTCAACGAAATCTTCCGTCCAGGGCGCGGCCTGCCACGCGGCATCATCCAGCAAACCGTCAATCACAACCGGCGTTGACGCCTTTTGACAGACGTAGCCTAGGGGTCCTGGCTGGGCAATCGATAGCCCGAAAATGAACGCGAAAGTGCAAAGGAGCAAGAGCCGTGACAACACATCGCTCATTGTAACGCTTTGATGCTGCTTGTGAGGTCGTTGAATCACGGAGGAGTTTTGGCTAAGTTGGCAAGATATGGGAGATACATGAGTAATTCACAGTCGATAATCCTTGACCTCATTACAGGCCGGTGGCGAAGTCAAGTACTGTACACGGGGTAAAGCTCAATGTATTCGAAGTGCTCGGCCGAGACCCTAAGTCGATAGATGAACTGAACACGAAGCTAGCGCTGAATGGATCAATGCTCTATCGACTGCTTAGGGCGCTTGCATCCATGGGAACGCTATCCGAGCACCCGAATCGAAGGTTCTCTACCACCGAAGCAGGCGAAACGTTAAGGAGCGAACACCCGCAAAGTCTCCGCGGTGTCGTTTTGCTGAGAGAGGGGCCAGAACACTATCTTGTGTGGCAGCAGCTCGGCCCAATCGTGAAGGATGGTATTCAAAACGGATTCGTCCGAGCGTTCGGACTGCCAGCGTTTGAATATGCACTTGCAAAACCCGACTACGCGCAATCATTTGACGATGGAATGACCAGCTACTCGACTTTGCAAACCGCATGGGTCCTGGAGGCGCTTGAGAGCATTGACTTCGGCAAAGGCCACATGTGTGACATTGGCGGAGGGCAGGGCCACTTGCTGTGTAGCCTGCTATCCAAATATCCACATTTGACGGGAATAGTACTTGAGCGCGCCGGACTTCATGCGTCCGAGCAAAACCTGTGGGCGACGAATCTGAATGTGCAGGATCGACACAGTTTCGTCCAGGGGGACATGTTCGTCTCGGTTCCGGTAGCCGATATTTACCTCCTGAAAATGGTCCTGCACAATTGGAATGACGCGGAATGCGTCTTGATCCTCGAAACAATCCGAAACAACGCGCGACCAGGTGCACGTGTGTTCATTGCCGAGAATGTGATTCCCGATATCCACACACCCCACTTCGCAAAATTGTTCGACATTCACATGATGTGTTGGGGCGCGGGTAGAGAAAGGACCGAAGCGGAATTCTCAAGTTTGTTCAATCTTGCAGGCTGGAATTTTGCAAAATGTTGGCGGCCAGTGAGCGGAGATATCGCGGTGATCGAGGGCAGACTTGCCTAGTCCGGATTTATGCTGCCTTCGCGGCGGCCCTTGCTGCCCGCCAGCGATCAAAGGTCACGGCGATCAAAATAATGAACCCGGTGGCTATCTCTTGAATCCAATTGGGTAAGCCCATTTGAGAGCCTCCTGCCTTGATCGTGGTCATGATGAGTGCGCCGATTAGGCTGCCAAATATGCTCCCTTCACCGCCAGAAAGGCTTGCGCCACCAATAACGACGGCCGCAATGATGTCGAGTTCCAAGCCAAACGCAACTGTCGGATCGCCGACCGTGAGTCGCGAAAACTGCATTAGTCCGGCGAGGCCAAAGAACAAGCCGCCGAGCACGTAAACGCCGGTCTTAACGCGCTCCACCCTCACGCCGCTAAGGCGGGCAGCCTGTTCGTTGGATCCGATGGCGACGACATGTCTCCCATAAACCGTGTAACGCAGCGCCCAGCTAGCAATGGCCGCGCAGGCGATCATAAGCCACGCCCCGCTTGAGATGAGCTTCCATTTCTCGTTGGCGCCGAGGGATGACGTCATGTCCGTAAGCCAAGTGAGTGGAGCATTGACCTTCTGCTCCGAGGCCAACCCCTTGGCCGCTCCTCGAAAGGCGGAGAGGCCCGCCAAGGTCACGATGAAAGCACCGACCTTGAGGCGTGAGATCAGCAAGCCGTTAACATAGCCGCAGACGACGCCGGTCGCAATTCCCATCAGCGCCGCGGCGGCTGCGTTAAGTCCTCCATGGAGCGCCAAAGCGATGACGACCGTGACCAGGGCAACCACTGAACCGGCTGAAAGATCAATGCCACCGGTGATGATGATGTAAGTCATCCCGATGGAGCCGAAACCCACCATGACAACCTGGCGCATTAAAGTCTCAATGTTGTCGCGAGTTGGGAAGCTCCGGGGGACCAGAAATGAGAATATGGCGAAGATGACGAGCCAGGCGCCGATCAGGCCGACCAGATTGAGATATCTTTTCATCCTTGCACGCACGCTTCCATGAGCTTTTCAGCATCAGTTTTCTCGACATTGGTTGGCTCGCTCAGCTTTCCGCGCGACATTACGGCGATGCGATTGCACACGCCTAGCAACTCAGGCAAGTAGCTGCTCACCAGAAGAATTGCCTTGCCTCGAGAAGCAAGTTCATCTATGACACCGTAGATCTGCGCCTTGCTGCCGATATCGATTCCGCGAGTCGGCTCATCAAGGAGAAGCAGATCCACATCGCGATCAAGGAGTCGCGCCAACGCGATCTTCTGTTGGTTGCCGCCAGAGAGTTCACCTATGGCCTGGTCAGCGTCTTTGCATCGCACCCCCAACTTGTCGATCCACGTTTTTGTTCGGTTGCGCTGGTCACGCGGCCGCACAATCCCCGACTTGCCAGGAAAGGGCATCGTCATGTTTTCCGCAAGGCTCAACTTGAGCGCAAGGCCC
>JBBQMJ010000063.1:0-11733 GCA_038328815.1 Fimbriimonadales bacterium
TTCTTTCAAATTCAAAAGGGAGTTGGACCCTCCCGGCAGATTTGAACTTCAGTATTAATAAATTGAGGATTCGAGCATTTCCTCAACGGTAGATACCCATCAGCTTTTGAGTATCTAGAACGTGACAAAAACGTTTCCTCGGCCGGAATCTGGTGGGTCGTTTACGGTCCTTGAGGACATCAACCTAACCGTCCTGCCCGGCGAGATCGTCGCGCTCTTAGGTCGCAGCGGGAGTGGGAAGTCCACGTTGTTGCGCACGATTTCTGGCCTCATCAAGCCAACAAAGGGCGCAGTGTTTAGCGACGGCCGACCGGTTCAGGGCCCGAACAAGGACGTTGCCATGGTCTTCCAGAGCTTTGCTCTGTTGCCTTGGCTGACTGTCATTGAGAACGTTGAATTAGGCCTGGAAGCGCTCCACTTGGATCACAAAGAAGCCCGAAAACGATCTCACGATGCCTTGAAGCTGGTTGGTCTGGATGGCTTTGAGAGGGCCTATCCGAAAGAGCTCTCAGGCGGCATGCAGCAGCGAGTCGGCTTTGCTAGAGCCTTCGTCGTTCGGCCTAAATTGCTGCTGCTTGACGAACCGTTTAGCGCCCTAGACGTTCTCACCGCCGAGAACCTCCGCGGTGAAATCGGCGACCTTTGGGAAGACCAAAAGTTCCCTGCGGACAGCGTGATCCTCGTCACCCACAACATCGAAGAAGCGATCATGTTGGCGGATCGAATTGTGATTCTGTCTTCAAACCCGGGCCGAATTCGTGGCCAGATCAAAGTCTCCATGGCTCGACCTCGGGAAAGGAATTCGCAGCAATTCCGCGCCATGGCCGACCATGTTTATACGATCATGACGAACCCGGAGTCGAAGATCACGCCGCTCGGAGGCGCGCGAAAGACGATAGACGTCAACCCGCTACCACATGCACGTCCTGGCGCTATCAGCGGACTTTTGGAACTTGTTGAGGAGTATGGCGGACCTGAAGATGTCGCCGTCATCTCAGATCGACTTAGGATCGAAGCCGACGATCTGCTGCCAATTCTTGACGCCGCCGTGCTTCTTGACTTCGCAGAAGTCAAGCAAGGCGACGTCACCGTCACCCAGAAGGGCCATGAGTTTGCGGAAGCCGATGTGGACGTTGCGCCCGACATCTTCCGCGACCAATGTCTCGAAAGGGCTCCGTTGGTCCGAACGATTTACGAATCTCTTCAGGGCCGCAACGCGCCGATGAAGGACGAGTTCTTCCTCGACATCCTGGACGAGAGCTTTAGCGCTGAGGAAGCAAGAGCCCAGTTCGATACTGCCGTCGCTTGGGGCCGCTATGCGGGCCTATTTGAATACGATTCCGACGAAGGCGAGCTGAGACTTCCCGACGAAGAAGAGCCTGGCGCTTTGCCTCAATAGCCCTAAGGGACACTAAACTGAATCTCTTTTGCGTTCTTGACTTCAATCCACTTGCCTGTCAATGAGTGGATGAACTGACCGCCGTGGGCAGAGTGTCCCAGGATCAGTACACGACCTGAGCTGTATCGCTCGCCAAGCTCCTTCACGCAAGCCGCCACCTGCGCCAGGCCGGCGTTGTAGTTTGGAGAGTCGGGAAAGCGGTCATGTCCGGGCTCGACGATGAACAATCCCCGAAGATCGGACGGAATATCGACCTTCGGCCCGAACTTGAACGAGGTCGCGTGTGCGCCTTTGGGCCTATGGCCGGTGCAGCATTCGTAAAGAAGGGGCCAGACAATGGCCCTCTGACCCGATGATTTCAGATAGGGTGCAATGGTGCGCAATGCGCGCGGCGACGGCGAGACTAAAATGCGATCGAAACGCGGCTCTTTCAGAAGGATTTGCGTAATGCTCGCAACCTGCGCCTTGCCCTTTTCAGAAAACGCGTTCAGGTTCTTCGCCGTATATCGTCCGGTTGCATTTGCCATGGTCTCGGCATGGCGAACGAAGGTGATCTCGGTCGGCGTATAGATTGATAGCGCGAAGACAAGAGCGGCCAGCATGGCTAATGAAGATACCTTTGCGAGCCCAGTCAGAGATTCCGCAGCCATTAATCTAGGGTTAAGGCCCAGCATCAAACGGGTAGAGCGCGGTACCCTAATAGGCGCCTTCGGGCGATCGAATTTATGAATACGAAGGTCATTCAACGACTCGCATCGCCGATTTTCCTGCTTTTATTGGTTCTCGGGACTTCTTGTCGCCAGCTGAGCCCAGACGTCGTTACAGCTCAAGCGGCGAACGAGTATTCAGAAGGGGCCGACGCCCCGCTTAGGCCCACGTACACGAACATTTGCGTACGCGCCCAAGCCCGCCGCGTCCCGATCCTGATGTTTCACGACGTGATTCCCAAGCGTGACAACAAATCTGTTTGGTTCGACTGTAGCTCGGCCGAATTCCAGGAGATGATGGATTGGATTATCAAAAATGATGTCAAACCAATCTCCCTCGACCAGCTTTACGAGCATCTAACGAAAGGAACGGCGGTTCCAGACAAGTCGATCGTTCTGACCTTCGACGACAACTACGAAGGCTTTTACGACTACGCGCTGCCAATTCTCAAAAGATACAATTTTCCTGCAGCGATGTTTGTGCACACGAATTTCGTCGGTAGCAAGCAGGGCCGGCCAAAGATGGACTGGCCGCATCTTCAAGAACTGGCTAAGGGCAATCTGATCACCATCGGTTCGCACACGCTGTCCCATCCCGACGACATTACGAAGATCGCCCCTTACGACCAGGAAAACGAGATTTTCAAGTCAAAGCAGATCCTTGAAGAGAAGCTTGGCAAACCGGTCCCCTACTTCGCCTACCCCGACGGCAACAACGATGCGACCACCCAAGGTTTGGTCCAGCGCGCCGGTTACAAGATGGCGTTCACAACGCACAATGCGCCTGCTGAAGAGTCGCCAAACATCTATGCGGTTAACCGATACGTGCATACCAAGCTAGACAAAGCCTGGGAAGACCGTGATACGGCAGTCAACGAAGCCCCTGCAGCAGTCGTTGAGTTGACGATGAAGGATTCGCCGATCACCTACGAGACTGCGATCAATGCCGGAATCGAAATGGCCTACATCAAGGGAGGCTTGCCTTCTGCTCGAAGGTCCATGGGCAGAGAAGGCGTTCTTGATTTCGTCCGGGAGGCAGGTGCGTCGGCTGGCATCAACGGAACGTTTTTTGCCATGGCCGCTATTACGGGATCGAGCAACGAGATGGTTGGTCCCAGCTTTTCGTCCAATGAAAAGCTTTGGGTGCCTGACTTGGTTCCTGAGCGGTTGGACAAGATCAGAAACCGGCCGATGATCGTCTGGGGGCCAAAGCGTATCGCCATCTTCCCTTTTCAGGGCGAGCAAATGAACAATGAAGACCCAATTAAGGACTTCATGCCCGATTTCACCGACGCCTTTGTGGCCGGCGCATGGATCGTCCACGACGGCGTGGCACGAACACGCGAGCAGATGGAGCAGTATTCAGCCAGAGACCTTATGGACCCGAGGCGGCGTGCATTCCTTGGACTTATGCCGGACGGCACGATCATTTTTGGCGCTTCTAAGGGATCAATCGGCTCCGACAAGCTTGCCGAAGCTGCGGCTGCCGAGGGCGTTAAGGAGGCCATTATGATGGACTCCGGGTTCTCCACCTCGCTCGTCTATGGCGACAAAGTCGTGGCCTCTGGACACTCAACGCCGGAAATGCCCTCCCGGCCAGTGCCCCATGCCATCGTGTTAAACGGCACGCTCGCCATGGATCCCAACACTATCGTAATCCCCCAGCCGGACCCCGAGCCCGCCAAACCAAAACATAAGAAGCGAAAGCACAAGGCGAACCCCGAAACAGATCCTAGCGACATTCCAGTGGACACAACGCCTGCGGACGCCGGCAGCAACGACGCGCCTCCACCGGACACCGCGCCGATCCCGCCAGATGGGCACTAGCTTGATGAGACGTCTCCTTGGTCTGCTGGTTCTAGGGACGGTGTGCACAGCCCAAGCGGAAATCAAAAAAGGACTTCAAACGCACGTGATTGTGCTGACCTATCACGACGTCATCGAAAGCCGTGACGCCAAAGCCCTCTGGTTCGATTGCACTACCAATGAACTAGAAGACCAGTTGAATTGGATGCAGAAACAGGGTGTCCACTTCATTTCCCTTGATCAGCTCAACGCATATCTCATGAAGGGCTCAGCACTACCGTCGAAACCGGTCGCGATCACTTTTGCTGACAATTACCAAGGCTTTTGGGACCGCGCTTACCCTGTTCTTAGGGCCCGGCGCGTTCCCGTTGCGATGTTCGTACACACGGGCTATGTAGGCGACAAAGCTCATGGCCGTCCCAAGATGGATTGGGACGAGCTGCGGACATTGGATCGAGAAGGACTTGTCACTATAGGCTCTCAGACCGTAACTCACCCTGCAGACATCGGAAGGTTATCTCTGCAAAGCCAAAAAGACGAACTGAGCAAATCCAAGGCTGAGCTTGAGCACAGGCTTGGGCACCGAGTTCCATACCTGGCCTACCCGAACGGGAAGTTCAGTAATACTTCGATGCGCCTCGCCGCAGAAGCCGGCTACACGATGGCGTTTTCAGAAGTTACAAGGCCTGCTGACCTATCGCCGAGCATCTTCGCGGTCAACCGCTACGTTCACACGAAATATCGCAGGGCTGTGAAGGCTCTAGGCAACGAACGCTCCCTCAAAGTCAAGCGTTAACCCATAATGGGATGGCCGCTAGCGCGGCTAAATAATGAGCACGACCCCTGTATTTTTTGACCCGCACGGAAAGCGCAAGCGCGTTTTTTCGCGCAGCGTCTTGCTCGTCATCGCCGCCTCGGTCTCCATAAGCATCCTCTTCGCCATCACAGTGCTTGTGGCGCCAAGCCTTGCCCAACCGCTGACGGGGCAAAAGAAGCACTCGTTCATCCCGGGATTAGGGACCAAATTCGATCGCAAATTTGCGCTCGCGCGCGCCAAGCTCGCTACTGAGATTGCAAAGGAAAAGGGTCCATCTCGTGGGCAGCGCCTCGCACCTGGGTCCCCGATAATGGCTGCGTTTTACGCTCCGTGGCAAGAAACAGGTCTCTTTTCACTGAGGGCTAACAAGGACAAGATCACTCACCTGATGCCTGAGTGGGTGCACTTGAACGCGGACGGGGCCTCACTAGATTTCACCAGCGACTTTGATCCAAGCATTACGCCCCACAACACTGAAGTGATGCGGATTGCGAGCGACGAGGGCATCCGCGTTCTCCCAATCCTCAACAACGGATTGCAGGGGAAGTTTGACCCAGACCGCGTTCATCGTCTCTTGGCTTCACCTGCGAATCAGATCGCCGTCGCAACCGAAATGCGAGACTGGCTGTTAGAAAACAGTTTCGCCGGCGTGAATCTGGACTTAGAAAATCTTAACGACGCCGACTACGCCAAGGTCCCCGACTTAGTCCAGCAGTTCCAGAACATATTCAAGCCCGTTGGCTTGCGCGTGACCATGGACCTTGAGGTTGGCAATGACAGTATTCCCATCAAAAAGCTTGGCGAGCTGTGTGACTGGATCGTCATCATGGCGTATGACGAGCATTCGGAGGAATCGACGCCGGGTCCGATTGCCTCAGTCGATTGGTCTGAGCAGGTGCTTCAAAAGGCTCGAGATCAAATCCCAGCGAACAAGCTCATCGTGGGCATTGGAAACTATGCTTACGATTGGACGCAGGGAAAGCCTCCAGCCGAATCGCTCACCTATCAAGAGGCGTTAGCCCTCGCACAAGGCTACAGGGACGAGGAGAAGCCCGAGGATGTCATCCGAATGGATGGCGAGAGCGTCAATCCAACATTTAACTACTCGGACGACGACGGCAAGGAGCATCAGGTTTGGATGCTCGATGCGGTTACCGCGTTCAACAAATGGAAGTTAGCCCAGCAGCACGGTTTTAGAGGCGCCGCAGTTTGGGCAATGGGTCAAGAAGATCCAAGCATCTGGAAGTTCCTTGACCGCTCGAAAATGGATGCCCCACCAGACCCGGGCGACCTAGAGGATTTGGAGTTCCCTTACGAACCCGTCTTTAAAGGCGTAAATGGAAAGCCTGCTCTTGGCGAGGTCCTCAGAGTTGTGGGGCTAGCAGCTCCTGGTGCGCGGAGCATCGATATTGATCCAACTACCGGTCTCATCATCGACGAGGCCTACACCGCCTATCCATCACCCTATGTCATCGAACGCAGAGGCTATAAGCCCAAGACTCTCGCGCTGACCTTCGACGATGGTCCGGATGAGAAATTCACACCGATGGTTCTTGATGCCCTCAAGAAGTTAAAGGTACCGGCAACCTTTTTCGTAATCGGAAAGAATGCTGAGGAGTCACCTGACCTGGTACGCCGCATGGTCGATGAGGGGCACGAAGTTGGCAGTCATACGTTCACCCATCCGAACCTTGGACTCGTCTCGTCGCAGCGCGTCGAGCTGGAGCTAAATGCAACTCAGCGAGCACTTGAGAGCATAACGGGGCGATCAACGATCCTCTTTAGACCCCCGTACAATGCAGACGCTGAGCCTTCGAGCAAGGAAGAGGTTAAGCCGATTATTCAAGCGACCGGCATGGGCTATCTGACCATTCAGGAGCTAATTGACCCCGAAGACTGGCTTCTGCAACGCACCAACCCTGACGGCACGGTTACCAAGCGAAGGGCGAAAGATTTCGTCGATCAAATCAACCAAGACATTCGCGGAAAAGAAGGAGGAACGATTCTTCTGCACGATGCAGGAGGCGACCGGACCGAGACAGTAAAAGCTTTGGAAATGTTGGTTCCCGAGTTGCAGGCGAAGGGCTATAAGTTTGTCAGCGTTTCCGAGATGGCGGGCATCAGTCACGACCAGGCGATGCCACCGATCGCGGCAGCTGATCGATTCAATATCTGGGTCGATAGCATTGTTTTCAACTTGGTTTTTGGAGTCGAAGCCTTCCTTGCAATCGCCTTCCTCGTGGCGATTGCCTTGGGGCTTTCAAGAATCGTCCTGACCACGCCACTTGCCGTTCTCTATGAGTCGCGGAAGCGAAATGCGGTCTATCCGGCCAGGGAGTTTGACGTTGCCGTGCTTATCGCGGCCTACAACGAGCATTCGGTCATCGCTAGAACCATTCGCAGCGCGCTCGGCTCGAACTATAACATTCAGGAAGTTATCGTCATCGACGATGGATCCACCGACGAGACCTCCGCTGTGGTAGCAAGTGAGTTCAGCGATGACCCACGTGTGCGCCTCATACGGCAGGAGAACGGCGGAAAGGCATCCGCCCTCAACAACGGCTTAGAGAACACGAATTCAGAAATACTGGTCTGCGTCGATGCCGATACTCAACTCGATCCTGAAGCGATTGGACTTATGGCCAGGCACTTTTGCGATGATGAGGTCGCAGCCGTCGCGGGCAATGTTCGAGTTGGGAACGAGATCAACTTGCTCACCCGATGGCAATCCATTGAATACACGACGAGCCAGAACCTGGACCGTCGAGCCTATGCGTTGCTCAATGCTATCACCGTTTGTCCTGGGGCTATCAGCGCCTGGCGTCGCAGCGCGGTTCAGGAATCCGGGGGATACCTTTCGGACACGCTCGCCGAGGATATGGACCTAACTTGGCGTGTTCGAGAGCAAGGCTGGATCCTTGAAACCGAAAGCGCGGCTATCGCTTTCACGGAGGCGCCAGCATCAGTAAAGCCATTTTTCAAGCAGCGGTATCGCTGGGCATATGGCACGCTGCAATGCCTCTGGAAGCACAAGAGGTCCCTGTTCAAGAACGGTTTCTTTGGCTGGCTCGCACTTCCAAGTTTGTGGCTGTTCCAGGTCGTGTTTCAAGCCTTGGCGCCCCTTGTCGATATCCAGCTGCTGTACTCGGTTTGGGGCTACGCGGATGCATGGCTCGGCCGGAACTCCGCAAACAAGGACTACCAGCCGCTGTCGGCCGCTCAGGACGCGCTGATGCAGGTGGCCTTCCTCTACGCGCTCTTCTTCGCAGTTGAGATGATCGCGGCAGTGATTGCCTATCGGCTAGAGAAGCGCTCAGCTACGCCGGCGTTATGGCTGTTTTGGCAACGGTTCGTCTACCGCCAGATCATGTACGCCGTGATCTACAAGGCCTTCGCCTCGGCGCTCGGCGGCATGCGGCAAGGTTGGGGCAAGATCGATCGAAAGGCCACCGTCCACCTGCCCGAGGGGAAGAAGAAAGCATCGCCTGAAAATCCTGTTGTCGAAGCACCAGAGAGCAAGTAATCGGGGCTCTTCAGGTCTTCCTCAATCTTGATGAGGCAAACGTTACTCCGGCTGCGTGAAGTCTTGGGCTCGGTGCTGGTGAGGCTTGACCTCGAATCTCTCGGATACGCAATTTGACCGTAGATTGGCGGCAAAGTCCAACTTCCCCCCTCCGTCTCGGCATTCGCCTTCGCCACCTCCCCCCACTCGCTTCGCTTCGGGTGGAGGTACAGGACGTCACTCCTCAATTTGTCCCTCCAGCCTCTGGGACGCGCTCGGGCGTGACAGAGGCGGCTCCGACGTTAGGAAAGGGCCGCCTTCGAAGCTGAAACCCACCGCAGCGCATCCGCATCGGCGAATCTCCAGAGATGTTCAACTCCCACTTTGATCCCGATCCGCGGCCCTGAAACAATGCCCTTCGGGCGGCGCCCTGCTTCGAATCTTAGGTCGCTCGCCGACGAAAACAAATTCAGCCCCGTGTCAGCGCCGGTCACCTCAAAGGCGGCGGCAAGCTTTCCTGGTCCCGATAACAAATCCTCGTCGCGCCGGGCTCTTGGCCGAAGCAACAGCATTTCGTCGAGGCCATCCAGAGGCTGCGCGGCCCTGATGAGCACGGCCGCCGCGTCGCCATCGCCATGTGCCGTCACGTTGAGCATCCAGTGGACGCCGTAATTGAAATAGGCGTAAGCAAAGCCAGCTGGGCCAAACATCACCGCATTGCGTTTGGTAATGCCGCGATGGGCGTGGCTTGCAGGATCGTCTGGCGTGCGGTAAGCCTCGACTTCGACAATCCTAACCCGCCGATCACCCCGTACAAGCGTAATCCCAAGAAGGGCCTTGGCCCCTTCAAGAACGTCCTCCTGCAGGTGGGCGAGGACTTCAATTGGCGCAATTATTTCGTCGATGGTCGAGAGCTAACCACAAAATGCCTTCCCGCATAGCAGAAAGGCATTCCAAGGGAGAGACCCGGTCCCTCGGGTCCTCTACGCTGGGGCGGCAACGCCAAGTTTCTCTTCCGAGAATTTGAGCGTAACGCCGCGCTTCTGAAGCTCTTCAAGAAACTTCGTTCCCGTCATCGAATTCTCGTACCGAACGGCGCCAGTCGGCACCCTTCCATTGGCAACTTCAATCGCGTGGATGGCCATCGAGAAGCCGGTGAGGCGCTCCATGCTCGTGAATCCAGTCTTTTCGCACTGCTTATCGAAGATGTCCACCTGCAGCCTGATCTTCTCTCCACCGCGCGTCCCGATACCAACACCGCGCACGGCGCAAAGATCGAGATCTTCAAACTTCGAAAGAGCATCGCCGAAGACCTTATAGAACACTTCGCGAGGCTTAACTTTGACGCCCTTGACATCAACTTCCTCGGGATTCCAGAAGCCGAAATCGCGGAAGATTCGAATGCGCTCACAGTGGCCGGGGAAGCGGATGGTCTTGTACTCGTAGTTCGTGACCTTGCCCTGAAGCGTGTAGGGCGCAGTGCTGGTGCCGCCGGAAGTTACAAACGCCTCCATCTTGCCTAGCTCCTCGATGTGAAGCTCTTCCAACTCGCTCAGGGTTTGGACCATTTTGATTTCGCCGTTGCGGAGGAGAACAGCCTCAAAATCGTATTCAGTGACGAGTCCCTCAACGTTGAAGGTCAGCTTGTAGTTGAACGGCGGAATGGGGTTTTGTGGAAGCACGCCGCAATAGAGCTTTACCGAATCGGCCGCATCAAGCTTCTCGATCAAATATAGCCCAATGCTGTTGACCAACCCCGGCGCAAGGCCGGTGTCAGGAACCAGAGTGACGCCAGCGGCCTTCGCTTTGTCGTCGAACTTGAGCGTCTCCAGAGTTATCTCGGTGTTTCCACCGAGGTCGAGCATGTGGACCTTACAATCGATCGCAACCTTGGCGATCTCAGGGTGCATCCAGTAAGGAACGCAGCTCAGCAGCACATCAATGCCCTTGAGGAACTCGGTGAGGGCCTTTGCATTCAAGGCGTCCACCTGGACACCCTCGCAAAGCGAGGTGCCCAGCAGCGAATTTACCCGCGCGCTATTTGTCTGAGCCTGTGCAAGGCTCATGTCTCCCATCACAACCCTTTCGGGGTCGCCAAATTTCGCTAAATCGTAAGCAGCAGCAGTGCCTTGCATTCCGGCACCAAGAATCGCATAAGTTTTCTTCATTGAAAGGGTTCTCCGGCGGCTCCGTTGTCGTCGGTTAAGCGGCCTAAGTGAACTAAAGGATACCTTTTGCCACTAGCTTTCCGGTACCCCCGGCGGATTCACCGGGGGACCCTAATGCGCGACAAGCCATCCCTGGGATCGTTCCAGGATGTGTCGCACGTTCTCAGGTTGTCATCCCGACCGGAGCAGTGGCGGAGTGGAGGGACCGCTCCCGGTTGCGCCGCGTCCTAGCATTCGCACGGCGTGACCGTCCACGGTCCCTCGAGTTCCTCGGGATGACACCGTCCGGAAGCAGGGCTAAGCCCCCTGCCCCATCGGCACCTTCTCACCCGCTACCTCGACCACCGCGAGTTGCGGCTCGGGAAGGCGGCTCTCTCGGAACTCCCGATCGAAGATGCCAATGCCTTCGGCAAGCACCATGCCGCCACCCATCAACGCGAACATGGAAACCAAGCCAAGGCGCTCCAAGAGCATCCCTCCGAGGCTCAAGCCAACGGGTTGGGCGCCCATGCCGATCATTGAGTTCACACTCTGCACTCGGCCACGGAATTCATCCGGAACCGTCGCCTGCATGAAGCTCTGCGTCGGGACCATCGAGAACGGCAGCCCGATGCCGGCCAGAAAATTGAGCCCGAGCCAAACGGGAAGGCTCCTGGAAAATCCCATCGCCATCACCGAGATCCCAACGATCGAGATGCCGATGATCGTCCCCCAGCCAACGCTTCGGATGTTCATTTTGCCAACCATTGCGCTACCGATCACCATGCCCGCAAAGAACGCAAACTCAAACCATGAAAGCGTCTGCGGCAAGCCACCGAACCACGCCTCATTTGCAGCTACGTAAGCGACGAAGAACGGCGAGATCGCAAGGCTCACGATCAATGATTGGAACAACATGACCAGCAACACTCGGCGACGCTTCATGTAGCTGAGGCCATCTTTGAAGTCCTGCACCGGATGCTTTTGCTCACTCAGTTCGCGATCGGGAACGATTGCGGGCAACTTTCTGACGAAGACCGCTGAGCCCAGGAAGGAGATCGCGTTGCACAGAATCGCCGCCAAGTAGAACCACACTTGGGAGACCGAGTACAGCAAGCCAAGCAGCGCTGCCGAGAGGGCAAGGCTGATCATCGGCATGACGTTCTGCGTCGAAGCGTTCAACGCATTTGCTTTCAGCAGAAGCGACGGAGGAACCAGCTTGGGGATCGCCGCATTTTTTGCCGGATTGAAGAACACGCGGCAACACGAAAGCAAGAACCCGTTAGCTAAGATTGCTTCAACCGGTGGAACCCGCGTTCCAAAGACGACTGCCGCTAGGATCATCAGAGTGACGA
>JBBQMJ010000064.1:0-11727 GCA_038328815.1 Fimbriimonadales bacterium
CACCCTGCAATAGAGAGGCGAGTCCAAGGAAGTTTCCATGGCCATCCGAACCGTAAATGATGAGGTTGATCAGGCCGCCTTTCTGCTGGAACAACCGCTGCCAGACAAGGACACTTGCAACCGTGCTTGCCAGCGACGGCATGTAGAAGAACGTGCGATAGAGCGGCATCCCCTTGACCCGGACGTTAAGCAGCAAGGCAAGCATCAGGGCCAGGAAGATGCCTAGCGGCACCGAGAAGATGGCGTAAACGAAAGTGACTTTCAGGCTGATCCAGAAGCGAGGATCGGTGGTAAGGGCCTCCACATAGTTGCCCGGGCCGCGGAACTTGGCGGGCAGGATCATGTCCCAGTCCGCCCAGCTCATGAGGAAGCTAAGAATCATAGGTCCCAGCACAAGGCCGACCAATCCGATCAACCAAGGAGCTAAGAACTTGTAAGCAGCGCGACTTTCGGCCTTTTCCCTAGATGTGAACGGCCGGTTTCTCTCGGGAAGGTAAACGAACGCGGCTAGAGCAAGGGCTATAAGGATTCCGGCAATCAGGCCATATGTCCAGTTAAAGGGCGGAGCCTCCCGTTGGGCATTGAGCGTGTCTAGACGCTCCTGGGCGTTCGTGGTCGCATCTTTCAGAGCTTGTTCTGGAGTCTTCGACCCTAGCCAAATCAGATCGAGTTGGGGATTGATGTAGGTCTGGAGGTCAGGCCAAAACTCATAAGCGGGAGCGAAAACGACGTAGGGAACTGCCTTATCTGTCACGTCGCGCGAAGGAGGATAGTGGCTGGCTGCCTGAGTGTTGGGGCCGACGAGCCACGGTTCGGATAGAGCAAGCGATTTAATGGCGGGTTGCGCCAACCCGGCCGCCGCCACTTTCTTCATCGTTTCCGGCCCAGACAAATACTGAACCAGCTCCCAGGACTCTTTCGGGTACTTGGTGGAACTGATGATGGAATAGCCGGACCCGCCACTGGGAAAGTGCCGTGTGCCGTCTTTATAGCCGGGAAACAGCGCGATGTCCCACTCGAAGAAATCCTTCTGACCAGGTTGGATGTAGTTCCGTAGGTTAGGGACTTCCCAAATCCCGCCCTGCATCATTGCAATCTGCTGCTTGGCAAAGAGGTGGTCGCCATCGGACAACGAACCGGTGATCGCGGCCGGTGTGGGCACCCACTTCTTGTTCAGCATCAGGTCGGCTTCAAGGGAATAAGCCTTGACCATCTCTGGGCTGTCCATGAGGACCTTGGTGGGATGTTGAGGGTCGTCCAATGGCTTGGCGCCTAGACAGGCGGCAAAAGAATCGGCGAGCAGCGTCGCCCAGCCCGGATTCAGGCCCCATTGCGTGGCGTTGCCCTTGGCGTCGAACTTCGTGAGCTTCTGCACGACCCACAGGAAATCCTTCTCTCTGAGCTCGGGGCGGACTTTGAAGTCCCATGTCCAGCTGCCGTCGGGATACGGGATGCCTGCTTCATCGAAAAGCCGCTTGTTATAGTAGATCAGGCCCATGGGCGCGATGTCACGGGGGAGGACGTAAAGCTTGCCTTCGAACCGGTGGACTCTTATGATGGGCTCGTAGTAGGCGTCTAGGTGGAAGCCAGGTGACTTGGCGATAAGGTCGTCGAGTTGGAGGAGGACGCCCCTTTTCGCCAGCGGCTGGAAGTGCTCGAAACCCATCATCGCCACGTCGGGCGCAGCGTCGGCGGCGTACTCGGTTAATAGCTTTTGGAAGTATTGGCTGTAGTCGATCTGCTCTAGTCGTACATGGATGTCAGGGTGTAAGGCTTCGAACGAAGCGATCGCCTCTCTCTGGATCTTTAGAGCCTCGGCCCCCTCAGAAGAAGCGAGCCGGAGGGTGACTTGGGCAAAAGAGCTAATACTAAGGAGGCAGAGGGCTGCTACGAACAATGCGCCACGTAGGTATGCCGACATCTTCGCAGCCAAATTGAGCCTCATTGCTGTACCGGAAACCGAATTGAAGGACAAGGCTCAATAGGCACCTGTCCAACTTGCCGGGTCTTGCTGAACCGTTTCATCAATATATCACAGATTGGAATAGAGGTCATTAAGATTTGAAGCGGGTTATCGCAATACTTCTGGAAGTCTCGACGGAGCGGGACCCTCCCGCGCTCACGAGCGGTCGTGTTTGATCGCATTTCCGGGGGGAACCGAATAGAACGAGTCCCTGGCGCTTTAGCGAGAATTTCCAGTGTACTTTTCTGCTGAAAGGGTTCAGCATATTGTTGGAGTTCAAGGATAATGGTTGTATGGACTACGATGTCGCAATCATTGGCGGCGGGCCGGGTGGAAGTACCACCGGCACCCTTCTCAAGAAATATAACCCCGATTACAAAGTCATCATCCTTGAACGCGAAAAATTTCCCCGCGATCATGTGGGCGAGAGCCAGTTGCCTCCAATATCGCTAGTCCTTGAAGAAATGGGGTGCTGGGATAAAGTGGAAGCTGCCGACTTCCCGATCAAAATCGGCGCGACCTACCGATGGGGCAAGACTCCCGAGCTCTGTGATTTCGCGTTTGTACCGCGCGAGGAATTCAAAAACGAGCAACGTCCGGCCAAGTTTGTAGGGCAGAGAACGTGGACCGCGTTCCAGGTTGATCGGGCGATCTACGACAAGATCCTGCTTGATCACGCCGCGGAGATGGGGTGCGAAGTCCGAGAAGAAACCAAGGTCAATAAGGTCCTGGCCGATGGCGATAGGGTCGACGGGTTGGAATTGGCGACCGGCGAAGTCATCAAAGCGCGCTATTACATGGACTGCTCAGGCCACAGCGGCATCCTTCGGCGCGCCATGGGAGTCGAAACCGACTCTCAGACGAGCCTTCAGAATATAGCGATTTGGGATTATTGGCAAAACGCCAAATGGGCGGAAGAGATCGGGGTTGGGGGCACGTTCATCCAGATCATGGCGCTCAAGTACGGCTGGATTTGGTTTATCCCTCTTGGTCCGACCCGAACCAGCATCGGCTTTGTCACGAGCGCCGACTATTACAAAAAGTCAGGCATGAAGCCCGAAGATATCTATGCCAAGGCTCTGGCAGGAGAAGAGCGGGTGGCGGGGCTGATTCAAGGCGCCGAAAGCGAGAACAAACTTACGACGACGAAAGATTGGTCATTCGTGGCGAAGCGGCATTTTGGCGAGAACTGGTTTCTCGTTGGGGAAAGCGCTGGGTTCGCGGACCCGATCCTGTCCGCCGGCCTCACCATGGCCCATTGGGCTGGGCGTGAGGTGGCTTATACGGTCCTGGAACTCGATCGAGGAGACCATGACGCCCAGTGGCTGAAGGCGGAATATGAAACGCGTCAGGCGCGACGCGTGGAGAACCACATTCGTTTTGCGGATTATTGGTACACGGCGAACGAGCAGTTTGTCGACCTGAAGGATTTCACCGCGCAGATCGCGAAAGACAATGGCTTTGATCTCGACCCGGAAAAGGCGTGGGCATGGCTGGCACAGGGTGGATTCATCGACGAGGACGCCACTTTAGGGGCGGCGGGCTTTGGCATTGAGCAATTGAAAGGCCTTGGCACGTTTCTGAGCGACTTGAAGCCGACCCATGGTGCTGCTGAGAATAACGTCTTCGAGCTTGACCTGGAGGGCGCCACGTGGAAGGAACTGGCCACGTATTCACTGGGGAAAGTGATTAAAAGCACCTGCTATGTGCGCGGCAAGCAAATCCTGCCCGTTACGGGCGTTCTCGATCTATGGGTGAAGCTTCTGGAGCGCAATTCGCAGCTATCGAATATCATTGTCGATTTGAAGTCCGTCGCGGTTCGCTATCAAGGTCAAGAATCGTTTAACATGCGAATCCTTCAACTCGTGGAGGATGCTCTCGAGGGAATGATCAGCGACGGCTGGGTCAAGGCGCATTTCGATCCTTCGCAGCCACTGGTCAAGCTTCCTTGCCGGACGAACTTCCGAACCTGGTTGGAAACCGTTGGCAATTTTGCCTGAGTATTCGCCATACATGGAACTTCGAGATTACTTAAGGGTCTGCTGAAAATAAGACTTACCTATCATTATTAATGGTAGCCTCGTCCTTGGAATAGTAGGTTGAAGGGCGAGGCGTCGCTCGCGCCATCCCACGACAACGAGGAGAGAGATGAAAACCAAACTTTACCCTTCTGATCCTTACGGTACTCATGGTGGGAACCGTTAGGACAGCTTTCGCACAAAACTACTACTGGACAACCGGGTATCTAACCGCCTGGACGACATTGCACCCGACGACTAACTTTAACGACAACCTCCAAGGCGATCAAACCACCTATGAGAGTGTTACCAATGGAGGGAACGGATGGACAGGCATAACTGGGTTTTATGACAACGGTTCTGCCGGAAAAGTCTCGTCGGGTGGGTTCACTTTCTGGATAAGTTCGGTGACGGGCATCTGCACGTACACACTTCAAGGCTCGACCGATCATTCGAGTTGGACAACGCTCCTTACTAATTTCGTAGGCACAAACGGTTGGTTCACGATCCCTCTATCCGCGTCTAGTACGTCCTACCGCTACTATCGTCTGGGTGTTGAAGCGGGGAACAATTACGTAAACTTCATACGGATTTCTGACTGGCGGATGTCCTTCTAGCGGATGTGGGCGACAGCAATGGATTGAGGCGCTTAGGCATACGGCGAGCTTCCCTTGTTCCGGGCTTTGGGCTTGAGACGGCTTACCCCAGCGGAAATAGAAAACCCCGATTGGTAAAGAGCATAGGTGAACTCCTCGCCAACCAACCGGGGCAAAATTTTTGTTTTGCGCCCTCAATCCAGGGCGACTGCGTTATCACAGCCCTATGGCTTTCGCACAGGAGGGCCCATATGGCCAAATGCCGTTCGTGTGTTTGTTTCGCTACCAGTGATTTTGTTAACCTTCGCTTGATCCTCTGGGCTCATAGTGTCGTAATTGCCATTAGACTTGTCGAAATAGCTGCGTAGGTCCTTCGCGGTCTCAACCCGTTTGGCCGTTGTCGCGGGGTCCTCATTTACTGGGGCATTTTCGGCGCAGCCTGGCAATGCCATCAAGATAAAGCCGCCAAGCGCGATGCACGATAGAGCCTCCATGGCTCGAAATCTCTTGTTCTTTCTCATATATGTTCAGACCATCCTAAGGGTCAAAAAGATACTGCCCCCTCCTTATATGGAGGAGGCAGCGGTCGGTCGCTAATTCCTTAGCGGAATTGATTTGGGATACCGTTGTTGACGGGACCCGTTAGTGGCACGTCAGGCGCAGTGCAATACTGCTGAGCAGCGGCAGGGAATCCTCCCCACGTCTGAGGGATCGCGGCGTTCAGGTCATCAATCGAGTAGTTCCAGAACGTCTGGACCGAAGTGTCTGGGTTTGTCTCGAAAGCACAGTTCTGGGTGAAAGACCGTCGCTTTGCATGGCCGTCCAAGAAAGCTACATTCTCTGCCTTATCCGCGTACTTGCCGTTTAACCCGCTCCAGTGAAGGCCGGTAACCGGAGCAATGCCAGCGCCGAGCCAGCTCGTTTGGCTGTCCACATCTTCAATCCATGTGTCGAACGGACCGGCGTCGCCGAAGTCATTTCTGCCTTCAACGATGTCTCCAACGTTTGCGGGCTCGTGAATTTGGCTTAAGTTATAACCACCGTTGTCAAACAGTCCGCCGCCGCCTCTGCTGCCGAAGACATTGTTCCAGAAGTAGCCTCGACGTAGCGCCGGCAACGATCCCAGAGGAGCCGCTGACGGCTGGCAAAGGACTGTTCGCTGAGCGGGATCCGAGAATCCGTCTAGGAACTTGGAAGCTGGGTTGGACGGGTCGGTGAAGATACCTGTGTTCTTCACGTAACTGGCGGTCTGCTGCTTCCAGTTCATGCATAGGGTGCTGTCCTTCGATTCACGGCCCATGCGGTTGTCGTCGAAGTCGGCATAGTAGATTTGGTTGCCCGTGCCCAGTTGCTTCAGGTTCGATAGGGAACTGGTAGCTTTGGCAGCGGCCTTAGCTTGTGCGAAAACCGGGAATAGAATGGCAGCCAAAATGGCAATGATGGCAATAACCACCAGAAGTTCGATGAGCGTAAACGCTCCTTGCTTTCGAATCATAGTTTTTCTCCGTCGTTGGATTTGCTAGTAAGAATGGACATCTATCAAGTGCTCGGCATATGACCGACAACCAAACCCGGCAAGATTTCCCCAAGAGTCAGGCTTGCTGAATCGGTTCTGCAGTGTAACATACCTTTTAATGGAAACCCAATCATTTTTGAAATATCAGCCTTGGAAACCCCGTATTTAGGTTCAAATTTGGGACCAGGGCCGGTTGAGATTAGGAACTTCAGAAAGGCATAGCAAGTGTTCGACTTAACAGCCGCTGAAAGGTTTCAGCAATTCTTGATTGCGTGGAAGATAATAGGACTATGAAATGCGATGTGGCAATTATTGGTGGCGGGCCGGGCGGCTCTACGATTGGGAGCTACCTTAAGATTCATCGCCCCGACCTCCATGTGTCCATCTTTGAGCGTGAAAAATTCCCGCGCGACCATATCGGTGAGAGCCAGCTTCCGATCATTTCGCATTATCTCCACGAGATGGGCGTCTGGGACAAAGTCGAGGCGGCTAATTTCCCCATCAAAATTGGCGGCACCTATAAATGGGGAATAACGAAGGAGCTTTGGGATTTCGATTTCGTCAATGTGGCCAAGTACCAGGATGTGCCTCGCCCGGGCAAGTTCGAGGGCGACCGCCAGTTCACCGCATTTCAAGTTGATCGGGCCGTCTACGACAAGATTCTCCTGGACCACTCGACAGAATTAGGCTGCGACGTGTATATGGAGACGAAGGTTTCCAAGGTCCATCGCGATGGCGACCGCGTCACGGGCCTAGAACTCGGCGATGGCGAGATGGTCGAGGCTAAGTACTACATCGACGCAACTGGCCACGTTGGACTGCTGCGTAGAGCGATGGAGGTCGAGATCGATTGCCCAACAGCGCTGCAAAACGTGGCCGTATGGGATTACTGGCAAAACACTGACTGGGCCGAGGAGATTGGAGTTGGAGGCACGCGAATCCAAATCCTTAGCGTGGGTTACGGCTGGCTATGGTTTATCCCTCTTGGTCCAACACGCACCAGCGTCGGGTTAGTCGTTCCCGCCAAGTATTTCAAAGCATCTGGCAAGAAGTTGGATGAGCTCCTTGCCCAAGCCCTGAAGGAAGAACCGCGAGTCGCCCGGCTCATGACCAATGCAGTTGCGGAAGGCAAACTCACGACAACGAAGGATTGGTCTTTCATAGCCAAGAGACTCTATGGCGAGAACTGGTTCCTGGTTGGTGAGAGCGGCGGATTCGCTGATCCGATCCTTTCCGCAGGCCTCTCGATCACGCATGGCGCGGCGCGCGAGGCGGCATTTACGATTCTTGAACTTGAACGCGGCAAACTTGACCCCAGGTGGCTTAAGGACGAATTCGAAAAGTTGCAAGTCAACCGGATCACAAACCACATGCGGTTTGCCGATTTTTGGTATTCGGCGAATGTCCAGTTCAAAGAGTTAAAGGAATTCACGGCCGAGATCGCTGAAATGAACGGGCTTGACCTTTCGCCCGATAAGGCATGGGCCTGGCTGGCCGCTGGCGGCTTCATCGACGACGATCTGACGGCGGGCACTGCGACCCTGTCTTTATCGGCCATTCGGGGTTTGGGCGGCCACCTTACACCAATGGACATCGACCGACCATTACACACCAACAACGTGTTCACGCTCAATTTGAAAGGGGCAGAATTCAAGTACCGAGCAAGATACGAGAATGGCGGTGTCACTAAGTATCAGGCTTACGTTCGGGATGGCAAGTTGTTGCCCCTCATTGGCGTCTTCCAGGTCATCGTAGATATTCTCCAGCGGGACACGGCCCTAGCAGGAATCTTCCGCCAACTTAACGCGTTGGCGAAGGCGCATCAGGGAGATGAGGTGTTCAAGACCTATGTTTTGGACAGGGTGACGGTTTCGATGGAGTCCATGATTGCGGGTGGCTGGGTTATTCCATCGCTCGATCCAAAGATCCCGGTTCCCACGCCTAAGTCTGGGTTTCAAGTCATCCATTGGCATGAGGAGCGAAATCCTGCGTTGCAGGAGATGAGCATCAGACCGATTGCCGCTGAGTGAATGAGGGTGTCATCCCGAACTCTTGGGACCATGGATGAGTGGGCGTTGCTGGCGACCTGTAACTAGGATCAGGTCTCTACATTTCGCTGTGCTTTGGTCGAGATGACGGACGAGGGCTGGGGCCAAATGCCCTGCAATCTTGCAGGTTAACAATTTCTTGTTGCCGGTCTCGCTAAGATGCGTTGTATACTCTGCTGAATCGGTTCAGTAAAGGGGCGCTTTACGAAATTCCATGACTCCGTGCATTGCATCGTTTGATTGTTTTCATTTTTTGACTTTAACTCATGGCAATTCCAGTTGATCCCAATCGCGTTGCGGAAAATTTGTGCTCCACCGACTTTGGGCACTTTATTGACGAGGGTCGCGCTTATGTTATTTCGAACCCACGCACGCCTGCTCCCTGGGTTAATGTCCTTGCTAACGAGCGATATGGAGCCGTCATTAGTCAATCAGGTGGAGGATTCTCCTGGCTGGATAACTGCCAGCTTTGCCGTTTAACTCGATGGGATCCCGATCTGGTCCTTGACCGGCAGGGGCGATTCATCTATCTCCAGGATGTCGAGAATTCGGAGACGATTTGGTCCACAACCCATCAACCTACATTGGTCGATGCAAATGTCGATGAAATCACCCACGGGCTCGGATATACGACTTATCGTCGTCAGTTTTCAGGAATTGAAAGCCAGCACACCGTCTTCGTGCCGCTTACCGATCCATGCGAAGTATGGATACTGCGCCTCAATAACCTAACTGCCAGGCGGCGAAAGCTGAGGTTTGCTTCGTTCATCGATTGGCACCTTGGGGGCGTTGGGGATTTTCACCGTGAATTTCAACGGCTGTTTATTGAAACACAAACCGTTGGGAATACGCAGCTAGCTTGGAAGCATCCGAACTTGATCGAAAACGAGCGTAAACAACCAGAGGTTGGCTGTGTAGCGTTTCACGCGGTCAATGGCGTGCCGGTAGCGCATTGGCTGTCGAGCAAGAGTGATTTTCTCGGCAGACCCGCCGAGGCTCCCAAACCTGGGTCCTTGATAGATGGAGTATTTCCAGAGGGCAACGGCCGCTGGGAAGATCCGATCGCGAGTGCGGTCAGCGAGATCATCTTAGAACCTGGCCAGACCGTTGCATTTGCTCTCATCATGGGTGCCGGCGAATCCGCGCCTGAAGCACTGAAACTGGCATCGAAGTACACATTGGAACAGAGCGAATCTGAACTCCATAAAGTGAAAGATCACTGGGAGCTTGTGTGCGGTGAGACGTCGGTTCAGACGCCGGATTCAAGCTTCGACGTGATGATGAATTATTGGCTCCGATATCAGACCATCGCCGGACGGATGGTTGGCAAGTGCGCTTACTACCAACAGGGCGGGGCGTTTGGATTTCGCGACCAGCTGCAGGATAGTCTCGCCCTTCTTTCGGTTGCTCCAGAGAAGACGAAGAGGCAACTGCTCATCAATGCTGGTGCGATGTACGAAGATGGCGGGGTACGCCATTGGTGGCACCCTGGAACGAACATGTTTGCGGAAAGCAGGCACAGCGATACGAGTCTCTGGCTCGCATACGGAACCTTGGCCTACTTGAACGAGACGGACGACTTGAGGTCGCTTGAGGATGAAGTTCCGTTCTTAAGCCGTACAACACAGGTGGGCGCGAGTTCGGGAAGCTGGCTTGAGCATTGTCTTCGTGGTATCGACCTTAGCCTTAGTAAGCGAAGCAAGCGCGGTCTACCGTTAATCTTGGCGGGCGATTGGAACGATGGTTTAAGCCATGCAGGACTCGACGGCAAAGGAGAGAGCGTTTGGCTTGGAATGTTTCTTTATGACATTCTGCGACGCTGGTCGTCGATCCTGCCAGACCTGGGTTTGAGCGACAGAGCGCACCAATTTGAAACGGCGGCCGAAGAGCTTAAGTTCGCGGTGAACGAATACGGCTGGGATGGCCAATGGTATATCGAGGGCACAAGTGATGACGGGCGCCCCCTTGGCGGACACGAAAACACGTACGGCCAAATCTATTTGAACCCCCAGACGTGGGCAGTCATTAGCGGAATTGCTCCAGCACAACGTTCCAAACAGGCAATGCAGGCCGTGCGAGAACGACTACTTAAGCCCTATGGTGCGCTTCTACTGACGCCCGCCTACAACAAAGTCGATCCGTATGTTGGCTACATCACTCGTTATGCTCCGGGTTCGCGAGAGAATGGCGGCGTTTATAGCCATGCCTCAACGTGGGCAATCCAGGCGCTGGCGATGAGCGGAGATCATGCCGCGGCATCCAAGCTGTTCAGCGACATGCTTCCTTCTGCAAAGGATGATCTGGAGCGATATGCTGCGGAGCCATATGTCATGCCCGGGAATGTCGATGGGCCAGATTCTCCGAACGAGGGACGCGCAGGCTGGACTTGGTATACAGGCTCTTCAGCTTGGATGTATCGAATGGGACTTGATTGGCTATGCGGAGTGAGGGCTTCTCGCGATGGGCTTGTAGTGGCGCCTGATCGGGCTGACGAAAATGCCAGCTACCGAGTCCGCCGTAAGTTCCGCGGCGACATTTTTGACATAAAAGTTGATGGAAATGGGCCGAACGTTAATGTGAAGTGTGAGACAGCGCTCATTCGTGACGGGAATACTTTGGTTTCAACTGGGCAAGCTCGTCGCCACGCCGTCGATGTTAAATTGTCCTAGTCGGGTCCAAGCAGGGATTGGCTGATATGCCAGAATGGCATTCTGGCAGTTTTTCGAAATGAGTCAACGCGCCACAATTATGGACGTCGCTCGCCTTGCTGGCGTTAGCAAGGTCACAGTCAGCTACGTGCTTAACGGGCATAGCTCAAGCGCCCGGATCAGCGACCCGACCAAAGAACGCGTGCTCAAGGCGGCCAGAGACCTGGATTATTCTCCAAGCGCGATCGCTCGGATGATGGTTACCAAAAGGTGCCAAACGATCGGCGTTGTCTTCCAGTACGCCCAATATTTTGCGACGTGGTCCGATTTTACGAACGAAGTCATGCTGGGCATTTGCCAAGCTTCTGTGGGCCACGGCTACGATTTGATGCTGCACACGCGAGTCTTAGCCGATCCTCGTAGTGAAGCTGACGCACTCACCGATGGCCGGGTTGACGGCGTCCTTATCCTTCGCGATAAGGATGACCCAATGCTTAGCGACTTGATAAATCGCACGATCCCGTGCGTTTTATTCTTTACGAGGCACGAGGCCGAGAATATCTCGTATGTCGACGCTGATAACTATGGCGGCGGAAGGTTAGCGGCCGATCACCTTGTTGCCTTAGGGCATCGAAAGATCGGGATGATCTGCGGCAATAAGAATTCAACCAGCGCTCGAGACAGGATGCAGGGATTCCGCGACGCCTTGTCGGACCATGGAATCCAAATTCCAGATCGTTATATGCTTAGTGCTCCGACTTGGGGCGACGAGCCCGCTGAAATCGAGGCCTATCTGGCGCAGACCGACCGGCCAACGGGCATCTTTTGTTTCTCAGACGACATCGCCTTCCACTGCATGCGCACTGCTCAGAAGATGGGAATCGACATCCCGCGCGATCTGTCTGTTGTGGGGTTTGACTCCCTTGCGCGAAGCGAGC